>NZ_BTPT01000006.1:0-32032 GCF_054408565.1 Vallitalea sediminicola | reverse complement strand
AAAGGAATGATAGTTAATATGTTAATAGATTTAAGTATTAAGGTTACAAAAGAATTTAATAAAAATGTTTCAGATAATGGAAAGATTCCTTTTGGTCACCTAGGAACTCATTTCGATGTAATGAATAAAGAGTTCCCTCTAGAATTTACTAAAAGAGAAGGCATAGTATTTGATGTAAGCAAAATATTCAACCGAGATATTAATGTATCAGATATTAATATTAGTTTGGTGAATGCCGATATGTTTGTTGCCTTTCATACAGGGTTTATAGAAGACCAACAATATGGTTCAAAGCTCTATTTTACATCTCACCCACAGTTATCAGATGAACTGATAGACCAATTACTTGATTGTAGAGTTTCAATAATTGGTATTGATTGTGCAGGTGTAAAACGTGGTTCAGAACATACCCCAAAAGATCAATATTGTGCTGACAGAGGTGTATTCATTATTGAAAACCTCTGCAATTTAGATAAAGTTTTAGACAATAATGATTCAATGATTTTTACAGCAAATACTTATCCGATTAATTTTGCAAATATGACAGGGTTACCTTGTAGAATAACAGCAGAGATTGAATAAATTGGTAATAAAGTATTAAATCTTTTTCTGAGGAGGTTTTAAATGAAAATTGAACATATTGCAATATGGACCCATAATCTAGAAGATCTTAAAGATTTTTATATTAATTATTTTGATGGGATTTGTGGTGAAAAATATATCAATTCCAAAAAAAGATTTCAATCTTATTTTATAGAGTTTGAAGATGGTTCTAGACTTGAATTAATGCAGATGGACTCAATAGTTTCAAATATAACTGATATTAGTAAGCAATATACAGGAATCAATCATATAGCTTTTTCAGTAGGTTCAAAAACAAAAGTTGATGAATTAACTAATAAGCTAGAAATAGATGGCTTTAATATTATTAATCTACCACGAACTACTGGTGATGGCTATTATGAAAGCTGTTTTACAGATATAGATGGAAATAGAATTGAGATAACAATTTAATAAGTATATCCCTACCTACTGAGCAAATCCTAATTAACTGGATTTGCTCTTTTACTTTCTTATAATATATTTGCTATAAAGCAAAGGATATGTTATTCTATAATTATCCCCCGTAGGGGGTTATAGAAGGAGGGTTTATAATGTGCAACATACAGGAACATAAACACCAACATACTAATACTCAAGCTGTTATAAATAGGCTTTCAAGAGCTATAGGACATTTGCAATCTGTAAAAAAAATGGTTGAAGATGACCGAGACTGTAGTGAAATATTGATACAGGTTGCAGCTGTAAAATCAGCTGTCAATAACATAGGTAAAATTATTTTACAGGATCATATTAATCACTGTGTAGTTGATGCTGTTAAAACAGGAGATGAGAAAGTTCTGGAGGATTTATCTAAAGCTATTGACAAATTCATGAAATAAACGGAGGAAATAATTTGAATAAAAGATATAATATTGCAGTACTTTGGGCTATATTAGCAGCAACTTTATACTCATTTAGCTCCCCCATCTCTAAATTACTATTAAAAGAAATACCACCAACAATGATGGCGGCTTTTCTTTATTTAGGTGCAGGTATAGGAATGAGTATAGTTGGGATTTTTTCACATAAAAGAAATAATGCAAAAAGAGAATTGAGTTTAACTAAAAAACAGTTACCTTTTATAATTGCTATGATTGGATTGGATATTCTAGCCCCCATCTTTTTGATGATAGGATTGAATATGACAACTCCTGAGAATGCTTCACTATTAAATAATTTTGAAATTGTGGCAACCTCACTAATTGCACTTATCATTTTTAAAGAAGTAATAAATAAGAGATTATGGCTAGCAATAATACTTATCACTATCTCAAGCATAATTCTATCCATAGAAGATGTTAGTAGCTTTTCCTTTTCTATAGGTTCAATATTCATTTTATTGGCATGTGTATGCTGGGGATTTGAAAATAACTGTACAAGGAAGCTCTCTGAAAAAGATCCTCTTCAAATTGTAGTTTTAAAAGGTTTTGGGTCAGGAGCAGGCTCATTAATTATTGCTTTAATAATAGGTGAATCTATTGGTAATGTTTGGTATGTTTTTTACGCTTTAATATTAGGCTTTTTTGCATATGGCTTAAGTATCTTTTTTTATGTTCATGCACAAAGAGAACTTGGAGCAGCAAAGACCAGTGCTTATTATGCTGTAGCCCCTTTTATTGGGGTGGGACTCTCTTTAATCATTTTCAGACAGCCACCTAAGATTACCTTTATTCTTGCACTACCAATTATGATATTAGGTACATATTTTACAACAACTGATAATAAATCAAATAATACATAAATTATATTAGCTCATTAATTAAGAGCAAATCTGTTTATGCTAGATTTGCTCTCTTTATGTTTTATATTCATATTACAGATTATCAATCTTACTATGTTAGATTCAAAAAATTATGAAACTATTTATGATTTTCTGCTTTCTTTTTACGGAATAATGATATTCCACCAAACCCACTGATAACAGCAATATAAAAACCAAAATCATACCACCAACCACTATTTATTACTTCATATATTCTCACATTTTCTTTAAACAATCCCACTATTAATGATATAGGAGCAATCCAACCATGCCAAATACCCCCAAAAAAACCTGCTGGGTCAGCTACTGTATATTTTGGATCACCAGGCATACAACCAGTCATTAAACATAAGACCATAACTAACATTATACTTAATAATACTAATTTTTTTTTCATAATAATCATCCTTTTAATTTATTTTAATATAACCTTTAAAATAGAATTAATATTCTAGTTAATATTAGTATATATATAGTAATCTTAATAAATATTATATCAAATATTAGAAAATATTTCAAAAATAATTGAATCAACTTACTTTAAATAATACTAGCTAACATTAATATTTCTTCATTATTTTCATAAATCATATCAAACTGTTCAATAGGAAGAGGATTTTTACCTTTACCAACTTCTATAGTATAACCTGGCTTCCTATACTCTAAAATATACCAATCCTTATAACCTGCCAGACTTTGACTTAAATCTTCTGAAGCTAACTCATATCCACTTGCTTTAGCAAATGTTTCACCAATATATACACTTATCTCTGGTTGAAGATCTTTAAAATTCCAAAATATCACTTGACCTTGTGTATGATACGCTATTACTAATCTAGTATCAACACTTCTAGTTAAATTGGCCATAGCTAAAGATTCTGGCTCAGATTCAGCTTTTGTTCCACCATATAAAAAAGGTCCAGGACCATTAACTCCTAATTCAACTTCTAATTCTTTATATTCTTTCCATCCTGCATCATAATTCCTGTTAAGATCAACACCATTGATATTAGATTTCCAATCATTGAAATCTTCACTACCAAAGTTCCAATCTATAAGTTGTTCCTTATTAGTGTTTATATTCTCTACTCCATTAATAACTAGCTCTACTCCATCTGGATTAACCATCGGTACTATATCAATTGTAGCATAATTCCATATTTGTTCTGTATCATAACCTCTTATAGAACCTTTTCTAGAATAGACCTCCGAGAACACTTCAATCCATTTCATAAGCAAAGGTGTTGTAATCCATTCATTAGCATGATGAGCACCATTATATATAACATGATTGTTACCCTTACCAATCCTTATTCTGTAAAGTTTTCGACCATCCACACTATTACCGATACTATCAAATTTCAAAAATGGATATCTTTTACTTAGACCCATTATATTATTTTCCATAACATCATAAGTATAGGGAACATTTGTTGGAACTATTTGATAATCCAACGGCACAATGATTGTATTACCAATAGTTAAATCGAAAGGGTTAATATCAGTATTAGCTGTAATTAATCTCCATACAAGTGTATTATATTTTTTGGCTATATTATATAATGTATCACCACTTTCTATAGTATATAATACATATCCCATTAAATATTCATCTATTTTATTCAATGTTAATTGATTTAAATCACCTGTTATTTTCAAATTGTTATTTTTTTGAAAATTTTTTATAGAATCTATTGTATAATTTCCGAGAAAACCATCAATACTATAATTATAATAACCTAATTTATTTAATAAGCTTTGAATTTCTCTTATTTTTGACTTTGAAATATTGTCCAATTTTTATCACCTAAAAAACATTATTTTTAATTTATCTTATTACTAATTTAAGATAAATGTACCTTGTACCAAAATTTTACTAGTTATTTTTTGAAAAATTACAGAAACTAATAGTAAGATTAAACCTTAGAAAAAGATATAACATTTATCACTTTTTTAGGTTAATCATAAATACACAATACACATGTTAAGGAGGATGTTTATGAATACTCGAGGTATTGATATAGTTGCTCTCATTTTAGTAATAATCGGCGCTATCAACTGGGGTCTTATCGGCTTCTTTGAGTTTGATTTAGTTGCTGCAATATTTGGAGGAATGTATACAATAGCAAGTAGGATTGTTTATGCTTTAGTCGGTATTGCTGGTATATATTCGTTAACTTTCTTTGGAAGAATTAGAGGAGAGATGTAATATTAACATAGAGATTATTTTATAATAATCTCTATTTTTTGTATGTTTTACTCTTAAAACCAATATTCAATAATAATTTAATTACCAATTTTTGTTAAAATATTTTTATGTAGATTCTAATACAATATATGGTATTCATTAATATTATATTACTATAGATATTGTATTATTACAATTATTATTTTTATAACATCTTAATAATTACTTTGTTTATGTTTAATTATGAATTATTATATATTTTGTTTATGTATTTAGTTGTTTTTTTGATTTATATAAATATTATTAAGTGATTTTATAAAATTATTTTCTAAATTTAGATTAAGAATCTTATTGTAAATAATTCAAGAAAGTTATATAATAAAAGAGTAAAGTTATAATTTTTAAAGAATTCAATAGTATAGTTCTTTAAAATTTATCTTCTGATTGATATGATAACTATTTTCAATTTAATAATACTATATTAGTACATAATACAATATATAGATTAACTGATATGTTAGTCAATGTATTTTGTAAATAATATCAATTAGAGGTATTAATTAAATAGGAGGAGATTGCTATGATAAGATTAGTTGCAGGTGATACTGGGGAAGGTAAGACAAAAGATTTAATTAAGATGGCAAATGATGCAATAAAAGCTGTTAAAGGTCACATAGTTTATCTAGATGGCGACAGTAGTCATATTTACGATTTACACCATAACATACGGTATATTAACGTTTCCGAGTTTCCTATTAATGATTATAAAGAATTTTTTGGTTTTATGTGTGGTATACTTTCTGAAGATAGTGATATTGAACAAATATATGTAGATGGGCTATTAAGAATGGCCAATTTACCTATAGAAAATAACAATACAAAAGAATTGATTAGTAAGTTAAAAACTGTTTCTGATAGTTGTAAAGTACGATTCATTATTAGTGTTAACTGTGATACAACTGGGTTGCCAGTTGCTTTAAAAGAATATTTAGTTGCTTAAAGTAGAATATTAGCCACCTTCTCAGGTGGCTTTATTAATTGTTATTTATTGATTATTAATACTTGTAGCATTAATAAAAGGAGTATCATACTCCTTTTATTTTATGATCTTATTACACTTCGCCATTCTAGATCTCCACGTTCTAACGCCTTAATCAATAATTCAGCTGTTGCTAAATTAGTGGCAATTGGTATATTATGAATATCACATAATCTAATAACTGATGCAGGATCAGGTTCATGTTGCTTTGGTGATAATGGGTCTCTCAAAAATATGACCATATCAATTTGATTGTGTGCTATTTGGGCACCTAATTGCTGTTGCCCGCCTAAATGTCCTGCTAAATATTTATGGATGGATAAATTAGTTACTTCTTCTATTAGCCTACCTGTTGTTCCTGTAGCGTATAATTCATGTCTATTTAAAATATTACGATAAGCAATACAAAAATTCTGTATCAACTTCTTTTTATTATCATGTGCAATTAAACCAACATTCATAAGCTTACCCCCTTTTAGTAGTAAGTTGTCTTTCTATGCAAACTTATATTAAGTATCACACCAATTCCTATCATATTTGATATTAATGAACTTAATCCGTAACTAATGAACGGTAGTGGTATACCTGTGTTCGGTATTAAACCTGTAGTTACTCCAATATTTACAAAAGATTGAAATGATATTATAGCTACAAAACCACTTATAATAAGCATACCAAATAAATCAACAGAATCTTTAGCAATCCATAAACATTTTATAATTAATAATAGAAGTAATAATAAAACTATACTGCAACCAATAAATCCAGCCTCTTCACCTATTATTGAAAAGATGAAATCCGTTTGTGGTTCAGGTAAATAATTATATTTATTAATAGTTCCTTTGTACCACCCTTTTCCATTTAGTTGACCAGATCCAATCGCTTGAATAGAGTTATCCGTTTGATAAGTATCATATTTCTCTGGATACAAAAAACTTAATACACGATCAACTTGATGATTACTAAATATAGTTTGGTCAGGCTGTTGAATATACCACATGGTACCTAAAAATATCGGTACAGCTATGGCTAAAGCAACTAATACATATTTATAACTAATACCCGCTACAAAAAGCAAAACAACCAATATGACTATTAAAACTAAAGATGTTGATAAATCAGGTTGTTTATAAATCAATAATGTAGGTATTATAACTAGTATTCCAAGTTTTATCAAAAATAATAAATTATTAATTTTTTCTTTATTCTTATCAATATACTTGGCTAGGAATATAACCATCATAATTTTTGATAGTTCAGAGGGCTGTAATTGTATCCCTGCAATATTAATCCATCTAACAGCACCTTTTACTTCTACTCCAAGAAAAAGAACTGCTATTAATAGTATAATATTAAATGCATAAATAAGCCAGTAAAATTTTCCTATAAAATGATAATCAATCAAAGAAATAATAATCATTAATACAAAAGTAACAATAAAACCAACTAGTTGTTTATTTCTAATGTATGTAGATCCATTACTATTTATCTGAGTAGCGCTACCAATTGCTATTATGCCAAAAGAAACAAGAGCAATGACTATTAATATTAGGAAAATATCATATTTTTTAAAATTATAATTTCGAAACATTTTTGCACTTCTTTCTATAATTATTATTCCTATAAATACTTAATATCCAATTATTTCATATTAAGCTTTTTTCTTCATCTTTTTAATTGGTATATTAGCATATAATGCTGGTACTATAGCATCACTGAATTCTGATTTAGTGTTACCCATTTTTATGTCCAAGCCATCCTCATCAATTTCCATGTACTTACTAATAACATTAATAATATCAGTTTTAACCATTTCTAGTAATTCTGGAGAACAATTAGCTCTATCATGTATAAGGACAAGCTTCAATCTATCTTTAGCAACTCTTTTGGATGTTCTTTTACTTAATAATGGCACATATACCCCTCCTTAATTACCAAACTTAATCATATTTTTCAGTTTACTAAATAATCCACCTTCATTATTAAAGTTAAGTAGTGGAATATCTTCACCCAAAACTCTTTTAGTAATATTACCATATGCTTTTCCAGATAACATACTTCTATTACCAACAATAGGTTCACCGTTATTAGTTGATATAACTATATTCTCATCATCTGGAATAGCTCCCAATAAATCAATAGCAAGTATCTCAACTACATCATCTACAGACATCATATCACCTTTTTTAACCATGTCTGTTCTTATTCTATTAATAATCAGCTGCGGATTTCTAAGTTCATTAGCTTCTAATAGTCCAATTATTCTATCAGCATCGCGTATTGCAGATATCTCAGGTGTTGTTACAACTAAAGCTCTATCAGCACCAGCAATAGCGTTTTTGAATCCCTGCTCAATACCAGCAGGACAGTCTATGATAATATAATCGAATTCTTCTTTCAAAGTCTCACATAACTTTAGCATTTGTTCTGGAGTAACAGCATTTTTATCTCTTGTCTGAGCAGCTGGTAGTAAATATAAAGTAGAATATCTTTTATCTTTTATTAATGCTTGTCTAAGTCTACAGTTACCCTCAATTACATCTATTAAATTATATACTATTCTATTTTCTAATCCCATTACAACATCTAAGTTTCTTAATCCTATATCTGCATCTATTAAACATACTTTCTTATTCTCCATAGCAAGACCAGCACCTAAATTAGCTGTGGTTGTAGTTTTCCCTACTCCACCTTTACCAGATGTTACAACAATTACTTCACTCATTAGAAAATCTCCCCTTTTCATTATTTTTTACCACTTCATTATTGTAATATTCAAGTTCCTTGTAGATATTATTATTTAATGCCTCAATACATATTCTCCCATCTGCAATGTATGCTATTTCAGCAGATGAAGTATCCATGGTTAATTTTTTATTATCTGGAGATCTTCCCATTATATCACCTATTTTCAACTGCATAGGCTTCATTGACAATGCAACCACAAAAGGATATTTACCATTAAGCTCCTTTACATAAACTGTACCTTTTAAAGCACCCAAAACAATTACATTACCTGTTGCAGTTACTTTTGCGCCTGGATTCACATCTCCCATTATTATGACACTATGTTCAACATTCAATTGTTGTCCAGAACGTAATGTTCCCTTATGGAATACTGCCATTGGGTCACCTGATGGATTTCCCAATTGAAAGATATCATTTTTATCTACTTCGTCATTATTACTTTCTGCACTTTTACACGAATCAGATTCATCCATAATACATGTAACTTCCATATCTGAAAAAGTAGTAATAATATTAACTAATTCTCTTTGTTCCTTATCAGAAAGGTCTCTTCCAGTAAAAGTAATGGCTACTTTGGCATTTTTAAAGAATTTCTTTGCATCAACTATCTTATGTTGAAGTGTTTGCTTCAAATCCTTAAATGTCACATTCTCATCTAATATAATAGTAAGCCCATATTTATTACCTTTAATTAGTATACAATCGCTCATAATGAGCATCCTCCTAACCAATAAAAGTTATTTAAATTCTTTTGACTTACCCTAATATACTTAAGTTAATATTCCAATTTGTTACTCATAGTAGTTGTTTCACTTGTTCCATTTATATCATAATAGCTACTGATTATCTCCTTGACAACCTTACCAGAATTCTGTGCAGTATAACCATAAGGTATAACTACAACTACTGCAATTTCTGGATCATCATATGGTGCAAAAGCTGTAAAAGTGGCATGGTCTGGTTTACTCTTGCTTTCTTGTGAAGTACCCGTTTTTCCAGCAACTTTTATTGGTAGATCTTTGAATATACTATAAGCTGTACCTCTAATCCCATTTTGTTTAGTTGTCACTTTTAACATACCCGAGTGAACAATTTCAATATTTTCTGGGTTAAAATTACTCTTAGTCGCTATATTAGGAGTTCTATCTTCATATACTTCACCATTATGATTAGCTATTTTATCAACAAGATTGAGTTCAAAATTCGTTCCTCCATTAGCTAATGTACTAATATATCTAGCTAACTGAACAGGGGTATAACTGTTTTTATCTTGGCCAATAGCTGCACGTACTGGATCTTTAGTAGGATTCATAGGCGAATATTCTGATAACTCAATTCCAGATTTATTGTCTAATCCAAATTTCCCAATATATTTCATTAGCTTATTGATTCCTTCAATTGGAATATAGTTACCATCTTCATCTTTCCCTAATCTTAGCCCTACTTCATAAAAGAAATAGTTACATGAATCCCTAAGTGCCTCTGCTACTGTCTCATTTCCATGGGTAGAACCATATGCTGTATAAATCCAACATTTTGCTGGAGGTGATATTTTATTGAAAATACCTAAATCTCTAATCACAGTATTCTTGGTTATAACACCTTCCTCAAGTCCTGCCATAGCAGAAACCATTTTAAATGTAGAACCTGGAGCTCTACGTTCTTTTGTAGCTCTATGAACAAGAGGTCTAGTTGGGTCATTTATTAATTTATAATAATAATTATTATCGAATTTATTTACAAATTTATTATTATCATAACTTGGATAACTAACAAGGGATAATACTTCACCAGTTTTAACATCTACTACAACTGCTGAACCAGTACTAGGGTTTAAAGCCAACTCACTAGGTTTAATGTCTAAGTTAGCAATCTTACTCTTCATGAAATTAAGAGCTGATATTTTTCCTCTTTTTAAATCAGACATCTCCTTTTCATTAGAAGTAACAATACCCTGTTCAATAAGCATAAAACATAAGTCTTTATAGAAAAATCTTTCATTTTCCGTCATAGTAGTATATACCAAACGTTTAAAATCAGTACTTTCTAATATCTTATTATTTATATAATCTTTTATATAATTATATATTTCAATATCAGAAGGGTTTTCTCCTTCTTTTTTATCTATTTTCACACTTTTTTCTTTAATACTTGTAGTTATTAATTCATGTATACCCAGTTCATTATTCACGTATTTTTTATAAACTTCTATTTCAACTTCTTTATCTTTTTCATCTTTTTTTTCATCTTTAGTTTCATTATCTTCAACTTTCTTTCGTGTTAATAATATACCATCAGAGACTAAATTGTCAATTATATAGTCTAAATACCTATCTTCTTCTGATAAATATTGATTAATGTCTTGTGTCAAATCATAATTAATGTCATCTACTACTTTATTGTAGTGCTTAATAAAAGAACTATAAATATTATTTTGATATTGCTCGTTATCAGAATTTTCCAATTGTTCCAATGATACAATACTATTATTAAACAAAGACGCAAATACATCTTTTAACAAAATGATAATACCTTTTCTTGATGGTTGTGTATTATACATTTTCTCTACGACTATATTCGCTATTTGCTTTTCTAAGGCATCATAGGTTCTCATTTGAAGCTCTTTATCTATAGTTAAAAATATATCTTTGCCTGGTTTAGGTTCTTCTGTACTTATAATATTTCTAGTTCTTCCAAGATTATCAATCTCTATTGTTTGTTTACCATCAGTTCCTTTTAGATATATTTCCATTTCATTTTCTATGCCTGATTGCCCAACGATATCTCTAGCATTATATCCATGGACTTTCAATTTTTCTAATTGTCCCGGACTAATTGTCTTCGTATAACCTATAATGTGCGAAAAATATGTTGAATCAATATACTTTCTACGTGGTTCAACAATTATCTTAGCTCCTGGAAATTTATCTTGATTTTCATTTATCATAGCTAATGTTTTTTCAGAGATATCAACGGCTACTTTTAAAGGTTTATACTTGGAACCTCTAGTCAAGTATAATGCATATCTTATTGCACATATTTTTATAGTCTCTTCATCTGAGTACTTATCTTCTGGCATTTCAAAGAAATCATCAGATCTAATAAATTTAATCATTTCCGCAGCAGTCAAACTTTCTTGAATTTTGGATAATTGTTTTTTTCCGAATATTTCTTTTTTAAATCTTACTATTGATGAATTGGACCCTACAAATTCAAAATTATTGTCTTCATTAAGGTTTATAGGAAATGATACAATAATATTATCACCATTTTCTTCTACGACATTAATAAGATCCCGTATCATTATGCCTCTATCATCAACTGGAATACTATCATCCAATGTAACTGAATACGCTAATTCATTTATAGCAAGAGGTATACCATTTCTATCGTAAACATTACCTCTAGTACCATCTAATACAATATTACGTTCTATCCTAATACTGAATTCATTAGCCAATTCTTGTCCCTTTACAATCTGCAACTCAAATATTCTATTAATCAATATCCAAAATATAATTATAATAAAAACTAACAGAATAAACAATCTATGTTTTATTACTTTCCATATATTCAACAGTAATTCGTGAATCAATTGCTATTTGCCTCCTTTTTCTCTCGTGACTCTAATTTATTATTTATTAAATGGAAAAGTTTATAAACAAGTACTGCAACAAGTGTTGTATAGACTAATTCTGGCATAATGATATTACTTAAATAATATACAAAATTAAGCTTACCTCTAAATAAAAATGTAAATATGTATACATAAAGACCATATATGAAATCACAACCAGAAATAACTAACGTAGGAATTAAAATGCTTTCTTTATAAAAACTTCTATATAAATATCCACTAAAAAAACCAATGTACATATAAATAAGAGCATAGAACCCTAGAACTTTACCAAAGAAAATATCTTGAAGAAGCCCGCATAAAAATCCAATAATTCCTCCTTCATATTTTCCTCTAAGAAGGGCAAAAGATACAGTAGTTATGACAAGTAGATTAGGTGCCACATTGTTAATACTAATATCATTCATAATTGTTGACTGAAAGACAATATTTAATATCATTACAATTATCATGATAATCACCCTACGCATACCATTACCTCCCTTCATATATATTTTTATTTTTTACTTTTCTTTCCATACTTGATTAATAACCAAAACTTCTTCAAGATGTTTGAAATCTACTACCGGCTCAATAATGGCAGATTTATTTAACTTATTAGGATTTTCTTCTATATCCTTTATAGTCCCTATCAAAATACCTGGAGGATAGATTTCAGACAGATGCGATGTCACTATTTCATCACCTTTAATTACACTAGCTGAACCCTCAATAAAATCCACCTTACAACTTCCTGAGAATTGTTTTTCACCTTGAACTACACAAGTGTCTGATGTTCTTAGTATTTTGGCACTAACCTTACTGGAATCATCAATGATAGATTTAACCTTGGAATAATTTTTCCCTACTTCAAAAATATGACCAACCAAACCATTTCCAGCTATAACAACCATATTAACTTTTAGACCATCATTAGTTCCTTTATCAAGTTCAAATATATTATACCAATTACCAACGTCTTTTCCGATTACTGAAGCTCCTATTTTAGGGTAACTTGGGTATTTTTTATCTAATTCATATAAATTTCTTAACCTATCAAGTTCAATTTTATCTTGTTGAAGTATTTTATTTTCATAGCGTAATTTATCAACTTCTTCTTGCAGTTCTTTATTCATACTCTCAAGTGAATTAATATTTTTCACAAAATTCACCTTATCAATTACCCAATCACCAAATACATTGACACCTTTTTGTATAGGCACTACAACATATGCAATACTATTTTCTACAGGACTTACTTTTGAGCGGGATTCCCATGTAAAAATAATAAGAACTAAACATATCAATGTCATTAATAACAAAATATATTTTATAGGAAATTTTTTCTTTCTAAACATTTTTTACAACCCCTCCCTCTGTATATTACATATATATTTATTTCAATTTATTTTCTCGCTTTGATGACATCAATATCTCTAGGTATTGATTCATATCCCTTAGTATTGTGTCTATACCATTAACGACACATTCTTTTGGATTTTCTACTAAATTAATAGACAGAGATGTTTCATTAGTAATTAACCTATCTAAATTACTTAGAAGTGAACTTCCTCCGGTTAAATAAACACCTGTTTCCAATATATCAGAAGATAATTCAGGTGGGGTTTTTTCTAAAATGTACTTGATAGCATCTATTATTACATTAATATCTTCTTTTAACGCATTGTCAATATCTTCATTTGTAACCGTTACTTTTTTTGGTAATCCAGTAACTACATCTCTTCCAACTACTTCTGTAGTTACAATTTCTTCTTCATCATCTATAAAAACATATCCTATTTCTTTTTTTATTCTTTCAGCAGACTTTTTACCAATATAAATACTATATTTCCTTTTAACATAGTTCTTTATATCTTCATCAAATTTATTGCCACCTACTTTTAATAATTTACTTATAACAATACCACCTAGAGAAACAACTGAAACTTCAGTAGTACCTCCACCAATATCAACTATCATATTTCCATATGGTTTTAGTACTTCAATACCTGCACCCACTGCAGCTGCTACTGGCTTTTCGATAAGATAAACCTTTTTAAATCTGAATCCAGAATGAAGAAACAAATCATACAAAGCTTTTCTTTCTACTTCTGATACATCATTTGGAACACTGACTATTGCGACATTATTAGAGAATTTCTTTCCCATTTTAAGATTTTTCAATTGAATTTTAAGGAGTTTACCCATGTTGTCAAAATCAGCAACTACCCCATACTTAACAGGGCTATTCATAATAATATGGGCTGGTGTTTTTTCTAACATATCATAAGCTTCTTCTCCTACCGCGACAATATCACTTTTACTTTTATCTATAGCAATAATCTCAGGTTCATCTAATACAATGCCTTTATCTTTTTGACTGATGTGCATAACAGATGTACCCAAATCAAATCCTAATTCTCTACTAAACATAAAAATCTCCTTTCAAATTCTTGTATCATCTACAGTTACGTCATTACTATTCTAGTTAAATGCATAGTTAAAAAGCCTAAATTGCTATTTACTATGTATGCTACTTTTATATTATCTCCAAATATGGTAATTTATTTTCTTAAATTTAATTATACACAGTTAAAGAATAGGATTTTTGTTCTAATTTTGAAATATACCTTGCTCTTTTAAGCTGATATAATTACCATCTCCAATTATAATATGGTCTAATAATTTTATTCCGATAATATCTCCTGCATTTATTATTCTTTTTGTAATCAAAATATCCTCCCTACTTGGAGTTGGATCACCACTTGGATGATTATGCAGTAGAATCACATGTACCGCGTTATGTTTTAGTGCTTCTATAAATACCTCTCTAGGATTAATTAAAGAAGCGTTAACTGTTCCTACTGTAAGAAATTTATCGGAAATAATTTGATTTTTAGTATCTAAAAATACAATTTTCAAGTGCTCTTGCTTCAAATATCTAAGCTCTTCCATAAAAATAGATGCGATTGTTCCTGGAGAAGAAACTTTTAATTTCGTAACAGCATTATTTTTAGAAATACGTTTTGATAACTCTGCAATAGCTTTAATTTGTATTGATTTAACTCTTCCAATTCCAGATACCTTTTGCAAATCTTCCAACGATAATTCGTATATTCCCCTTATACCTTGTTTTTTGATTCCCAGTATTCTTTGAGCTAATTCAATAGAGCGTTCTTTTTTAGAACCACTTTTAATAATAATAGCTAGTAATTCTGCATCAGATAAAGCATTAGGACCATAAGTTTCGAACTTTTCATAAGGCCTCTCTGATAAAGGCAAATCTTTAACCCTCATCCTACTGTCAATTTCCATTATTAATACCCCCTAGATATAATAAAAAAATATGGTATTAAGTTAAGACTGTATTAAACTATTTAGTTAATACCTATTTCTTAACTAAGGAAAATCTATATAATAAAGAATATCCTTATAAATTATAGATTCTCCTTAATCAATAATTATTAACAGTATTTAAGTATATTATTTTACACTATATATAAATAGAGTTAAGGTTAATAACTAACTCTCAACTCTAATAGATACATTTAATTAAGATATATAGTATATAAATATAATTATCTACTTATTTTTTATCTTACTTAACAATCTCAAAATAATTAACCCCTAGTTTATTTAATCCTTTATATAATTTATTAAGCGGTAATCCCATTACATTATAGTAGTCACCATTTATTTTTTCAATAAAAATGGCACCTACTCCCTGAATACCATAAGCACCAGCTTTATCAAGAGGTTCACCTGTGTTAATATAATATGCTATTTCTTCTTCATTTAAGTCTTTCATATATACCTCTGTAACTTCGTGTGATATATATTTTTTATTAGAACCAACATCCAATATAGCTATGCCTGAATAAACTAAATGCTTGTTTCCAGATAGTTTTTTAAGGTAATCCGCGGCTTGTCCAATATTCTTAGGTTTACCAAGAATTTCATTTTCAAATACCACAACGGTATCACAACCTATTACCAAAGAATCTTCATCTACTAACTTAGAAACGCTATTAGCCTTTTCATATGCAAGTTTTTCGACAAATTCCCATGGTGAATCTTGTTTAAAACTATCTTCATCAACTCGACTTATTTTTATATCAAAACTTATATTAAGTCTTTCAAGCAATTCTTTTCTTCTTGGCGATTTGGAAGCTAATATAATATTTTTCAAAATCTCACTTCCTACATCATTATAATTTTTTATAAACAAATATACCAGCAACTATACCAATAATACTTGTAATGGTAATTTTAAAATTCAACTGTAATACAACTTTCAAAATTTCAAGATTTAACTTCACAGGATTTTCCATTCCAAATTCTAGTCCATAATTAAGCCACCTAAGCCAATCAACATTTTTCACAAGAGAACCTAAAAATCCTCCTAAAACGATACCAGCTAGTATGAGTAGAAATAGCGCCCATCCATTTTTATTACTTCTTCTGTAACTCATTACATTCACCCCTTCAAATCTTGTTCAACACTAACTATATCCTTTATTAAGGAGTTCCTTAATGAGATAATTTTATCATATATAGAAAAATTTGTATACACAAAAAACATATTTTTTAGAACAATTTCCTAAAGAATAAAAATAAACTTATAAAATCAATTAAAATATATTGAACTTATTGAAATGGGTGTATAAATGTTTTTATTAATATAAGGAATCTAATAATAATAATTGCTAATTCCATTGTTTCATGACTTAATAGATCAATTTTTGATAATAAAAAAGCAGGTTGTTAACCCTGCTCTTTCACTGTTATTGCATGTGTCGGACATTTTTCTACACATTTCATACAACCTGTACATTTATCATAATCAATTTTAGCTAAATTATTTTCAACACTTATAGCGTCAAATTCGCAAACTTTCGTACATAGACGACACCCAATACAACCAACATCACAGCTTAATTTCACATCTTTTCCCTTGTTATTAGAGTTACATTCAACTCTAACATTATTGTCATAAGGTACAAGTTCTATTAAGCTCTTAGGACATGCTTCAATACACATACCACATGATGTACATTTTTCTTCATCAACCTGAGCGATACCATCTACAATATGAATTGCATCAAACATACAAACGTTAACGCAACTTCCAAGTCCTAAACAACCATATTCACATGCTTTAGAACCATTTCCTTGTAAAAAATTAGCATTTTTACAATCCATAACTCCTACATATTCATATTTTTCCCTAGCTTTATCACATGTTCCTTGGCATTTCACATAAGCTACTTTCTTAGCATCATCAGTACTTTCTATTCCAAGTAAAGTAGATATTTTCGCTGCAACATCTGAACCGCCTACTGGACATCCATTTGGTTTAGCTTTTCCTTCAACTACAGCTTTTGCAAATGCATCACAACCTGCGTATCCACATCCGCCACAGTTAGCTCCTGGAAGTATATCTCTTACTTTAGGTACTTTTGGATCAACTTCAACAGCAAATTTTTTCGCTGCGATTCCAAGTCCTAAACCAAATACAATACCCAGTCCCCCTATACTTAAGGCAGGATATAATATACTAGTCCATTCCATATCCGTATCCTCCATTTCTAATAATCATGACCTATATATACACATCAAATTAATCTATAGTCAATATTAATTTATAAATATTATACAACTTTTTATTGAACCTTAAGCTTCTCTAATTAAATCACCGTTTATATACTATTACCATTATTTAATAAGACCTGAGAAGCCTAAGAATGCAATTGCCATTAATCCAGCTGTAATAAGTACTATAGGATAGCCTTTAAATGATTTTGGTATGTCATTAAATTCAATTCTTTCTCTTATACCCGCTAGAATAACAATAGCAAGTGTAAAGCCTACAGCTGTTCCAAACCCATTAATTACACTTTTGATTAATGAATATTCAGCTTGCATATTTATAACAGCAACACCAAGCACTGCACAGTTAGTAGTAATAAGTGGTAAATAAACACCTAATGCCTGATAGAGTGATGGGCTACTTTTTTGAATAATCATCTCAACAAGTTGTACTAATGAAGCTATTACAAGTATAAATGCTATAGTATATAAATATTCAATATGGAAAGTTACTAATATAAACTTATATACTAAATATGATATTATTGACGCTAAGGTCATGACAAATGTAACTGCCAGTCCCATTCCAAATGAAGTTTCTACTTTCTTAGATACTCCAAGAAAAGGGCATATTCCTAAAAACCTTGTAAGTACAACATTGTTAACTAATATTGCACCTATAAAAAGTAATAATAATTCCATTTTATCCCCCTCCTCTACGCCTTCTTAGAATCTTTGTCTTTTATTTTGTTAAATATAGCAAATAATAATCCAAGTACTATAAAAGCGCCAGGAGCTAAAATCATAATGGTTATTGGTTCATAACTTGCTGGCATTACATAAGCCTCAAGAGAAGTTCCACTAAGAACAGTTCCAGCACCGAATAATTCTCTAACGAATCCAATGATTGTTAAAGCAACTGTAAAACCAAGTCCCATTGAAACCCCATCAACAATTGCTGGTAGAACACTATTTTTAGTTGCAAATGCTTCTGCTCTTGCAAGAACAATACAGTTAACAACAATAAGTGGTATAAATAATCCAAGTGCGTCATATAGTGCAGGTACAAAACCTTGTAAAAACAAATCAACCATTGTAACAAAAGATGCTATGATAACAATAAATGCTGGAATCCTAACTTTTGATGGTATAATATTTCTAAGTAGAGATATTACTAGATTAGAAAACAACAATACCACTGTAGTGGCAAGTCCCATACCAATTCCATTAAAAGCTGAAGTTGTTACTGCAAGGGTTGGACACATTCCTAAAACTTGAACAAAAGTTGGATTTTCGTCTATTAATCCATTTTTGAATACTTTACCTAATTTCATCTTACTGTGCCCCCTTACTAAAATTATTATTGAAATAATCAATAGCTACATTAACAGCATTAGTTACGGCTCTTGAAGATATTGTTGCACCACTTAGTGCATCAATTTCATCATCAGTATCTGCTCCATCTTTTACTACAGTCAACTGTTCAGTAGGCTTTTCTTTAAACTGATCTTTAAATTTATCACTGTCAGCATTAGCACCAAGACCAGGTGTTTCACTATGCTTAATAATATCAATACCTGCAATGGTACCATTAGAATTAATTCCTACAATCAATTCTATCTCGCCGCCATAACCTTCTTTTGTAACTAATTTAAAAGCATAACCTAAGATTTCGTCATCTCCATTAGCCAAGTAAATCTCAGAAATCACTGGTTGTTCTGATAAATCTTCTTCGACTTGTTGGAAAGTTGCATCTTTTATAACGCTGTTAAGTGCCGCATCTCTAATTTTTATTTGTTGGTCGGCAATGGGATCTTTGGTTACAGTATATGTTAATCCAAGTAATAATCCTGCACATACAGTAATCGCAAATAAGATTAAAGCATCTTTAACAATATTATTTTTCATTCTTAGCCACCTCCCCAAAAGCTTTAGGGATTGTAAATTTATCAATCAATGGTACAAAAAGATTCATAATAATTATGGCAAATGATACGCCTTCAGGATAACTACCATATATTCTTATAACGGCAGTAAGTATACCACAACCTAGCCCCATGATAATTTGTCCTGTTTTTGTCATAGGAGATGATGAATAATCTGTTGCCATATAAATAGCACCTATCATTAAACCACCACTAAAAATTTGATACGCTGCATAATTAATATCAAATCCTTTACCACCAATGATTAAAGAAAGTACAAATACTGTACCAATATATAATACTGGTATTCTCCAATTAATTATTTTTCTAACTAATAGATAAATACCTCCTAACAATAAAGCTATTGCTGAAGTTTCTCCAATACACCCTCCTATAAAACCAAAGAATGTATCTGCAATACTTGGAAGACTTCCTGCACCTTCTTTTAATATTCCTAAAGGTGTAGCTGTAGTTACTCCATCAAGTTCCCATCTAGTCATTAATCCCGCAAAAGATATAAGTAGAAATGCTCTCGCACCAAGCGCAGGATTCATAAAATTCTGTCCTAGTCCACCAAATAATTGTTTAACAATAATTATAGCCACGACACTTCCTAAAATTGGTAACCAATAAGGAACTGTATGTGGTAGATTAAGTGCTAATAATATACCCGTTACAATTGCACTATAATCAGCTATACTAACCTTTCGCTTAGTTAGTAATTGAAATAGTGCTTCTGATGCAACACACGATATTACACAAATTAAAACGATAATTAATGCTCTCACACCAAAATTATATATTCCAAACAAAGTCGCTGGCATTAAAGCAATAACTACATCCCTCATAATTTTATCAGCAGTTTTGTCTGAACGAATATGAGGTGAAGATGATACTATATATTGATCTGTCACAACTAAACCCTCCTACTTAAAACATTAGAAATTAGTTTATTTAATTCTTTATATCTTATTTCTTCTTCTTAGCCATTATAGTCCTTTTGGTTGTTCTGATAGAATGGGTCAAATGCCTATTGGAAGGACATATATATGAACAGGCTCCACATTCTATACAATTCATTCCTTTATATTTGACAAACAAATCATCTTCATTGTTTATAGCAAATTTATTAAGCTCTAAAGGTAATAAATTCATAGGACATATGCTTACACATTTACCGCATCTAATACAATTGCTTTCATCATTTTGCATTGCTTCTTTTTTGGTCAGGCAAAGAATAGATGAAGATCCTTTTATAACCGGTACATCTAATGAAAATAGTGCTAATCCCATCATAGGTCCACCTGAGATAACTTTTGCAGGCTCTTCTTTAAAACCGCCAGCAGCTTCTATTAATTCTCTATAACTGGTACCGATTCTCACCTTAAAATTCTGTGGTTCTTTTATTGCTCCCCCACTTACAGTAACAATCCTTCTCATAAGAGGTCTTCCTCTAAGAACCGCTCTGTGAATAGCTACTACTGTATCTATATTCTGTACAATACAACCGACGTCAGCTGGTAATCCACCCGCTGGTACTTCTCTTTTGGTTATAGAATAGATTAGTTGCTTTTCAGCCCCTTGTGGATATTTTGTTTTTAACGTTCCAACACTAATATTACTAATGCCTTTTACAGCTTCTTTCATAGCTTTAATTGCATCAGGTTTATTATCTTCTATTCCTATAACCCCTTTGGCATCTGGAAATAGGTGTAGTATTATTTCAAGCCCTTTTACAACTCTTTGAGTTTCTTCAATCATAATTCTATGATCAGATGTTAGATAAGGCTCGCACTCTGCACCATTAACGATAATATAATCAATCTTTTTGTCTGGAGGTGGTGATAATTTTATGAATGTAGGGAATGTCGCTCCACCCATACCTACTATACCAGCCTCTTTAATAATATTAATTATTTCTTCCCTAGAAAGGTTCTTATAATCCTTTCTTTCTTTCATAGTTTCAATTTCCGTATATTCTCCATCATTTTCAATAACAATAGCTTGTACTTTTGAACCATTAGGATGAAGTACATCCTTAATAGCTTTAACTGTACCTGAAACTGTTGCATGGATTGGTGAAGAAACGAATCCTTGAGGTTCTCCTATTTTTTGCCCCATTAAAACTTTATCACCTTTTTTTACTAAAGGTTTACAAGGTGCTCCTATATGCTGTAACATTGGGAAAATCAAATCACCTTTTGGCATATAAATCTTAATAGGTTTTTTTTCTGTGAAATCTTTAGAATGACTAGGATGAATGCCTCTTTTAAAAGTCAATGCTCCCATTAGTATCCCCCTGCCTTTTTTGTTATTAATGAATATAATATTTTTTAACACTTTAGATATATTACTAATAAATATAACTATTAGTATTTAATGTTGTAATAGTATCCATTTCCATATTAATAATAATACAATTACCGCAGTAATACAAGAATTGATAAAAAAAGTACAAAGTAGTAATCTTGTCTATTCCCATTAATACTGCGCTATTGTTTATTGTATACAATATGCCTCCCTTCTTTTCCCCTTTAATTTACTAAAAAAAGTTATAATTAATAGTAAGTTTGTTAATTCATTAACATTTATAAAAAATCTATAAGATTAAAAAGCTCAAAGATATAGTGTTATATCTTCAAGCTTTATCTCCGTCGCTCTTAAGCTCATTAATATTTTCTTTTATAAATTCCTTTAACCATTTAATAACATCTAAATTAGTTAATGGCACTTCATCACCAAGAACTTCTTTCAGTTCTTTAGTAGAAATATCAAAAGATTCATTATTATAATAATGCTTATATTGTATATCAATATTACTATTAGAAGAAATAAGAGTTGCTATTGTTGATTCCATATCGCCAATAGGAGGTCTATCAATATGATTATAATCCATACTAGCTTTTATAAAAGTCCCTTGTTTCTCTGATGTATCAATATCTAATTTACCGTTACAGATATTACAAGTATTATCTAATAATGGTATCCCTAATCCTACTCGCCTCATGGTTCTTGATGTAGTAAAAGGATCACGAATATCTTTCATTATCTCTTTTGGTATTCCTGATCCATTATCTTTAATACTGAATTCAAAAACATTATTATTGATTAATTCCTTTACGATAATGATAATATTATTAGCATTAGCTCTTACACTATTTTGTGCAATATCAAGTATATGCATAGATAATTCTTTCATATTCAACAGATTCCTTTCATAAAATCTTTAGATATTGCTCTATATATTGAACTTATACAATTCCTAATCCTACTAGTTCACCAACAACTTCAAAAGATGATTTTTTAGTAGTCAAGATAGGAATATTTTCCTCTTCAGCTTTCATTACAGCCTCTTCTGCAACTTTAAATCCTTCTGATACAATAATACATGCCGAACCTGTAAGTACAGCTACTGCAACTATATTAACATGACTCTGGATTGTAACCCATGCATTACCTTCTTTAGCTTTACCCATTACAACACTTAACAAATCACCTACAAAACCACAAGTTATTTCACCTTGTAATCCTTCTTTACCAGCAACCAATTCAAGGTTAAGTCTTCTTTTTAATTCTGCAACTGTCATTGTTATGACCTCTTTTCTAATATCTTATTATTAATAGTTTCATTGCTAATGGATGGTGGCATTTTTTGTGATAAAGTAACCATCTGCTCTGCCATCTCTCTTACCTTTTGTCTTAACATAAATACACAATCTTCTATGTTGGCTTTACCACAGACTATGTCTTCAGCTAATGCTCTGCAAGTTGGTGCCCCACAGGAACCACAATCGATTTTTGGTAAGATATTATAAATTTCTTCTAAATGTTCTAATTTTTCAATGGCCTTTTCCACGTCATCATCAAGTTTCATAACTTGTTTTGTATCCAAAGGTTTTGACCAGTATAAGTCAATCTTTTCATCAAATAATGGAATATCTCTTTTTTTACCTTTACCACTATTGTATTTTTTAATCTTATCCATTCTATTACTAGAAACAAAACAGTTTTCTACAGTTAATGGACCACCTAGACATCCTCCAACACATGCTAGACATTCAATAAAATTAACATCATCTAGCTTACCATTTTCTACTCTCTCAAGTATCTTGATAACATTTTCAATACCATCTACAGCTATATGATTCTCAATACCTGAAGCATATCCTTCACCACCTGTATGAGCCCAGCCTATACCTGAATTACTACTCATTTGTAAAATTTCAGGCTCTTTTATGGTTTTTATTACTGGAACTAACTTCAAATACATTTCTTTCAATGATATAACCCCATCTACATACGATTCATCAATGACTTGTGGTTGTTTACTATTAGTAACTTTTGCGGCACAAGGTGAAATAAAAAATACCCCTATATCTTCTTTTTTTATTCCTTTACCTATTAAGTACTTTTTAGCATATCTTGCCATTGCCTCTTTTGGTGATATAATTGGTAAAATATTAGGTATTAAAGATGGAAATCTAATTTGTATAAGTTTTACTATTGCTGGACAAGCAGACGATATAATAGGTTTCGGTAAATTTTCTTTTGCTATGATTTTTTTACTTTCTTCTGTTATGATCTCTGCTGCTCTCGCAACTTCAAAAACTTCATCAAAACCAAGTTTTTTAAGCGCAGTCAAAATAATATTAGGATCAACGATACTTCTAAATTGTGTATATAATGTTGGAGCTGGTATAGCTACCTTAAATTTGTAATCATTAATTTTATCTAAGGGTTCTGTTACTGCTTTCTTTGCATGGTTACGACAGACACGAATGCACATACCACAATCAATACATCTTTCGTCCATTATATGTGCTTTACCATTTCTAACTCTTATGGCCTCTGTTGGACAACGCTTAATACAATCTGTACAACCAATACATTTCTCTAAATCTAACCTTACAGAATGTAGTACTTCCTCCATACTTAGCCTCCTAAACCAATTTATTTATTTAATATACCTTCTATATATATTGAAATTATCTAAGGATTTATGTTAAAAGTTAATTTAACGTTTGTTCCTTTTCCTATTTTTGTATCTATCTGCATATCATCACTATGCCTTTTTATGTTAGGCAATCCCATTCCTGCACCAAATCCCATTTCTCTTGCTTTTCTTGAAGCTGTAGAATACCCAACTTGCATGGCTAAATCAATATTTTTAATTCCTGGGCCTTCATCTTTAATAACAATTCCAATAGTTTCTGGAGTTATCTCTACATCTATAACTCCTCCATTAGCATGAATTACCATATTTATCTCAGCTTCATACATACATATGGATACCTTTCGAATAACGACAGGAGATATTCCAAGTTGTTTTAAAGTCTTTTTCAATTTACTTGATGCAACTCCTGCAGAAATAAACTCGCCACCTTCAACATCATAGTGTATCTTCATCGTGAGCTATCTCCTCTCCTTCTAAACCATTTTTATACAGTAGTCCACATGCTGTAAATAAAGTATGTTTAGTTGTTAATAAAATAATATCTTTTAGCTCTGCCATACGTATTAATTCACTACTAGGTCTTTTACCTCTAACAAATGCTATTGCATTTATATCTAACATCTCAGCTGTTCTAATCACCTGAGGATGAACAAGTCCTGAAAGTAATATAATATCATGTCTAACAAATGCTAATACGTCGCTCATTAAATCACAGCCATACCCATAGTCTATATTCAAATCCAACATGTCTTCCCCTGCTAATATGTCTGCGTCTAATATTTCTTTAATCTCACTTACAAGCACTTTACCACCCCCTCAGTTATTATGTAATATTCATTTTCACATAGATATTATAACAAATTGTTATGAATTTGACAAACTAGACTTTAATTTCTTAATCTTTTGTTCGCTATAGGAAATGGCTCAGTCACTCTATCTAATATACCTGTTACATATGCAATAATTACACCATAATTAACTATGGGTATGTTATTGTCTAGTGCAACTTTGATCCTATACTGCATTTCACGTCTATTTAACATACATCCACCACAATGAACTATTAGAGCATAATCCTTTAGATTATCAGGATATTTAAATCCACTAGAAAATTCAAATTTTATGTCTTTACCTGTATGTTTTCTAATCCATCTAGGAATTTTTACAGTTCCTATATCATCTGATTGCCTATGATGGGTACAGCCCTCTGCTATCAATACTTTATCTCCATCTTTTAATGATTCCAATTTTTTTGCGCCTTCAATAAGATTTATCAAATCACCTTTGTACCTTGCAAATAATATTGAAAATGAAGTAAGCATGATATCATCAGGTGTATCAGCTGATACACTAGCAAATACTTGTGAGTCTGTTATAACCAGTTTAGGTTTTTTACCAATATTCTCAAGAGTCTCTTTTAACTTATATTCTTTTGTTACAATAGATATTGCATCATTATCTAATATATCTCTTAACACTTGCTGTTGAGGTAGAATTAATCTTCCTTTTGGTGCAGCTGTATCTATAGGAACTACTAATACTACAAAATCACCAGATTCAATAATATCTCCAACTAATTTATTTTCCTTTTCTTCATCTGGAAGAAGTCTAATAATTTCATTCTTCAGCTCTTCAATACCTATATTTTTAGTTGCTGATACCGGGATAAGTTTTAGAGATAATTCTTTTTCCATTGATGATAACTCTTCATCAGATATATTTTTGACATCTGTTTTATTTACTACACCTGCTACTGGTATTTTTTTATTTTTTATACTCTCTAATATACCTTTTTCAAAATCAGTAACACCTGTTTCTGCATCCACTGTCAATATAGCTAAATCAGTTTTATTAAGAACGTCTAATGTCTTTTTCTTTCTAAGTTCTCCTAATTCACCTTCATCATCTAGTCCAGCTGTATCTATAATTACAACTGGACCTATTGGAAGTATTTCCATAGCCTTATATACTGGATCTGTAGTAGTTCCTTTTACTGATGATACTAATGCGATATCTTGATTTGTTATAGCGTTAATAATACTAGATTTTCCCACATTTCTTTTTCCAAATAGCGCTATATGCACTCTATCTCCTCTAGGTGTCCTATTTAAACTCATACCTTGCCTCCTTATGTCCATCATGGATTATAATCTATAGTGCAAGTAATTCTTTGTCATCTTTATTCTCTTTATTATCATCTTTTATACAGTTATCAATAACCTTACCTTGATTCATTTCTTCTAGGTTGCTCTTAGCTACAGATAACATTAATTTAATTCTATTTAATTGGTTTACTTCACTAGCACCTGGATCATAATCAATAGCTACTATATTGGCTCTTTTGTAATTTTTCCTAATTGGTTTAATCATTGATTTACCAACTACATGATTAGGTAAACATGCAAATGGTTGTACACAAACAATATTTTCAACACCTTCATCAACTAACTCTATCATCTCTCCTGTTAAAAACCATCCTTCACCTGTTTGATTACCAAGAGATATGAGCTTTTCTGCCTGCTTTGCTTTCTCATCAATAGAAGATGGAGCTCTAAATCGTTTGCTGGCTTCAAGAGCTTTTTTACTTGTTTTTCTATACATTTCAATTGCTTTAATTGCAATTTTACTATAGTTCCAAGACTTTTTTGTACCATTTAATTTTTCATATTTAAATTTGTTATTATAAGCACAATATAAGAAAAAGTCTAATAAATCTGGTACACTAGCCTCAGCACCCTCTTTTTCTAGAGTTTCAACTAGATTATTATTTCCGATTGGATGATACTTAATAAGTATTTCCCCAACTACACCAACTTTTGGTTTCAATATATCTCTGATAGGAAGTTCATCAAACTCTTTAACAATACCTTTTATATTTTTTTTGAATTCATGTATTCTACCGTTTTCAACATTGTCAAGTGCCTTTTGCTTCCACTTTTCATATAATTCATCAGATGAACCTTTTACTTTTTCATAAGGTCTTGTTGCATATAGTACCCTCATTAACACGTCACCGTATATTGTTGCTATTAGAGCTCTATGTATCAAAGGTAGCGTAAATTTGAATCCTGGATTAGATTCTAATCCCGATGCATTAATTGATACAACAGGAACACTATCAATGCCTAGATCATCTAAAGCTTTTCTTATGAACCCTATATAATTAGAAGCTCTACATCCTCCACCTGTTTGAGTAATGAATACGGAAGTATTATTCAAATCATATTTACCTGATTTTATGGCTTTAATAATCTGTCCTACAACTAATATAGATGGATAACATGCATCGTTATTTACATGTTTCAATCCTTCCTCAACTGCACCTGGGTCCACATGTGGAAGTATAACTACATTATAGCCCATTTTCTTTAGTCCCACTTCAAAAAAGTCAAAATGCATCGGGGACATCTGAGGTGCTAATATTGTATGATTTTTCTTATTTTCTTTGGTAAATACTACTCTATCATGGTTAATATGTTTCTTTGTTGGTTTTATACCGCTTTTATCTCTTTCATCAAGAGCAGCTTTTAGAGAACGCATCCTTATCCTTATTGCTCCTAAGTTATTACCTTCATCTATTTTGATTAGTGTATATATTTTCCCGTGTTCTCCAAGTATATCGTGCACTTGATCCGCAGTAACTGCATCAACTCCACAGCCAAAAGAAGTTAATTGTACAAGCTCTAGATTATCTTTTTTGCCTACATATTCAGCAGCGGCATATAATCTTGAATGATATGCCCATTGATCTAATACCCTAAGTGGTCTTTTAACATTGCCTAGATGAGAAATGCAATCTTCAGTTAATATAGCCATACCTAGATCAGTTATTATATTAGTTAATCCATGATTAATTTCTGGATCTATATGATAAGGTCTTCCAGCTAATACAATTCCTCTTTTACCTGTTTCATCTAAGTATTTTACAACCTCTTCACCTTTTTTCATTATGTCTTGTCTAACATTAATCTTTTCATTCCACGCAAGTTTTGCCGCTTCATAGATTTCTTCCTTGCTAATACCGTTACCCTCAAATTCTTCTGCTAATCTTTCAGCAAGGCGATCTTCATTATCCATTGGCAAAAATGGATTGAGGAATGTTATATTTTCATTTTCTAAATCTTCCACGTTATGTTTGATTGTTTCTGGATAAGATGTAACAATTGGACAGTTAAAATTATTATCTGCTCCTTTTAACTCTTTTTCTTCAAACGGTATACATGGATAGAATATTGTTTTAATTCCTTTACTTATAAGGTTCATTATGTGTCCGTGAACAATCTTAGCGGGATAACAAGCTGATTCAGACGGTATAGTTTCAATACCTTCTTCATATAATTTTTTTGTTGAACGAGGTGATATTATCACTCTATAACCTAATCTTGTAAAGAACGTAAACCAATATGGATAATTCTCATATAAGTTCAATACTCTTGGAATACCAATAGTCCCTCTTTTAGCTTTATCTTCGCTTAATGGTTTATAATCAAATATTCTTTTATATTTAAAATCGTATAGGTTAGGGATATTTTCACTTTTCTTTTCTCTCCCTGCACCTCTTTCACATCTGTTTCCAGATATGTGTTCTCTTCCTCCCGGAAATTTATTAATTGTAAGTAGACAATGATTATTACAAAGAGGACATCGTTTCATACCTGTTTCAAAGGTAAATGAATCTATTTGATCTGCTTGCAATAGAGTACTTTCTAGACCGTTATCTCTTTCTTTTGCAATTATTGCAGCACCAAACGCTCCCATTATACCAGCAATATTTGGGCGAATGACTTCACGCTCTGATATTATCTCAAAGGCTCTAAGTACTGAGTCATTATAAAAAGTTCCACCTTGTACGATAATTTTTTCTCCCATTTCTTTCGGGTCTCGTATCTTAATTACTTTCTGTAGAGCATTTTTTATGACCGAATAAGATAATCCAGCAGATATATCATTAATCGTTGCCCCTTCTTTTTGTGCTTGTTTTACTCTTGAATTCATAAATACAGTACATCTTGAACCTAAATCCACTGGACTTTTTGACTCTAATGCAGCTTTCGCAAAATTTTCTATATTCATATTCAATGATTTAGCAAAAGTTTCTAAGAAAGAACCACATCCAGAAGAACAAGCTTCATTTAATAGAATATCATCAATTACTCCATTTTTTATTCTAAGACATTTCATATCCTGTCCGCCAATGTCCAAAATAAAATCTACTCCTGGCAAAAAGGTATTTGCAGCCTTATAATGTGCAATGGTTTCTATCTCTCCAATATCAACTTTTAATGCTTCTTTTATCAACGCTTCTCCATAACCTGTTACCGTTGCATTAGCTATAACAGATTTATTAGGCAGGATAGAGTATATTGTTTTTAAAATATCCACAGTTTGTTTTAATGGTTTTCCCCCATTACTTCCATAATATGAATATAATAATTTTTCATCTTCATCAATTAATGCTACCTTTGTAGTTGTTGAACCTGCATCAATTCCAAGATAACATTTACCTTCGTATGTAGAAAGTTCTCTTTTTTCTACAACGTTTTTATTATGCCTTAACATGAATGCATCTAATTCTTCTTTATCTTTGAATAATGATTGTAACCTAGCCACTTCACTAGTACCTGTATCTGTAAGATTTTCCATTCTTTCTAATATAGATTTGAATGGGACAGGTTCTTCTTTTTTAGATTCTATAGCTGCACCTAATGCAACAAATAGCTGTGAATGAGGTGGTATTATTGCTTGTTTACCTGTTAATTTTAATGTTTCAATAAATCTTTGTCTAAGTTCTGATAAAAAGTAAAGTGGTCCACCTAAAAAAGCAATATTTCCTCTTATTGGTTTACCACATGCTAGACCACTTATAGTTTGATTAACTACCGCTTGGAATACAGATACTGCAATATCCTCTTTAGCAGCCCCTTCATTCAATAATGGCTGTATATCTGTTTTTGCAAAAACTCCACACCTTGCTGCAATTGGATATACTACTTTATGTTTTTTAGCAAGTTCATTAAGTCCTATTGCATCAGTTTCAAGTAATGAGCTCATTTGATCTATAAAAGCACCTGTTCCACCAGCACAAGTTCCATTCATTCTTTGTTCAATGGTATCACCTTCAAAATATGTAATCTTTGCATCCTCACCACCTAATTCTATGGCTACATCCGTTTCTGGTATCTTTATTTTTATCGCTTTTGTACATGCAACTACTTCTTGTATAAATGGTATATTTATCCATCTAGAAACAGCCATTCCACCCGAACCTGTTACCATTAAAGTGATATCCGAATCATTAAAATGTGAATAAGCCCTTTTTATCAACTTACCAACAGTTAATCTTATATCAGAAAAATGCCTTCTATATTTACTATATAATATTTCTCCTTGTTCATTTAATACTACTATTTTTACCGTAGTTGAACCTACGTCTAATCCAACATTTAATATGTTATTCATATATTCGCAAAAAATGCTTCGCCTCCTATAACTTGTGTCTCCTAAAACAATAACGATTAGTATTATATTATACCATTTTAGCATAACATTCAACTTAATATTTGATTAATATTCCTCAAAAAGTAAAAGTGTGCCTAAGCACACTCACAATTATCTTCTTTTATTTAATTCCCTACATATATCTTCCCAAGTAGTATTTTTCTCAGCCATTAATACTGATAAATGATAGATTAAATCGGATATTTCATAAATTATTTCATCATTACCCTCGTTCTTGGCTCCAATAATTACCTCTGCTGATTCTTCTCCAACCTTTTTAAGAATTTTATCAATTCCTTTATCAAACAAATAATTTGTATAAGAACCTTCTTTTGGATTTTCTTTTCTATCTACTATAACATTATAAACATCTTCAAATATATCAAACACACTTTGACTTCTTTGTTGTAATTCAGTACCTTCAACTACTTCTTCACTTTCTAAATCAATATTTTTATAGAAACAAGTGTAATTTCCTGTATGACATGCAGCACCTTCTTGTTTAACTTTTACTAACAAAGTATCATTATCACAATCTAAAGCCATACTCATTAAATATTGGTAATGACCAGAGGTCTCACCTTTTAGCCATAAGCTTTGTCTGCTTCTACTAAAATAATGTACTTTCTTAGTCTCCAAAGTCTTATTAAACGCCTCTTTGTTCATATATGCTACCATTAATACTTCGTTATTAGTATAATCTTGAGTAACAACTGGTAGTAATCCATCTGAATTCAATTTTAATTTGTTGAAATCCATTATAATCATTCCTTTCTCGAATTTACTATTTTATATTATATAGTTATAATCTTACTTGTATTTGCTTACTGTTTAAGTATTCTTTCAGTTCAATGATTTCTATTTCTTTAAAATGAAATAATGAAGCTGCAAGAGCTGCATCAGCTTTCCCAAAGGTTAATACATCTTCAAAATGTTCCATATTGCCGGCACCACCTGATGCAATAACAGGTACATTAACCCTTTCGCTAATCTTCTTGGTGAGTTCTATATCATAACCTGATTTGGTTCCATCTTTATCCATACTGGTGAGCAATATTTCTCCTGCACCACGTTCACATACTTCTTCAGCCCATTTAATAGCATCAATAC
>NZ_BTPT01000005.1:0-50159 GCF_054408565.1 Vallitalea sediminicola | reverse complement strand
CAGTCCCTTTTTGTTGCTTCGATATATCAAAACGAAAAGAAGAGTTAACATTATTCTAATGTAAATTACTCGTAGTCTTCTAATAGTTTTTTTTCACTTATTTCATCTATTGAAGGTGGAGATATAAAAGGAATTCTAAACATCTTATCAGTTAAAAAACTTATTATTTGACTATTTTGATTACCTAATCCAAATAACAAATAATCTATACTATTTCTGATTTCTTCATCACTGATAGGTTGACTTATTGTACATTTAATAGTAAAAAAAGCGGTATTACTAAATTTAGCTTCGGGTTCGAAGGTGGATTTTATTTTTACAAATACAGAGAAAAATTCATTGGTATTTTCTACTATTTCATAATTTGCAGTAATTTTATATTTGGAATCACCAGACAAAGTATTGCTTGCACATGGTTCAATGCTTAAACTAGTTAAACGCTGTTCAATGTTTGTAATATTATTAAGTTTTTCATTCATTAATTTCACCTCAATTTATTATTTAAGCATACATAATATTATTGAAATTACCTTTTGATTTATCCCATATTTCTTGATTGAAAGCACTAAATTCATTATTAGACATTAGCTGATTGTTATATTCCACTTTTATATTAATATGTTTTTCATATTCACGTCCTACACCTATTGCAATATAACTGGTAATAAGTTGATTAATACTACAATTTTCTTCTTTTGATAATTCAGCAATTTTTTGATGTAAATATTTAGGTAGCCTTAAAGAGAGTTTACCACTAAAATTTTCTTTATCAGAGTATAAATCGGGAGAAGGAATTTTATCACCATTTTCATTTGCTAAAATAATAAATTCCTCTGCAACTGAAAGAACATCCTGTATAGCAGTTGCCTGAGTATCACCATCACCAATACAACCTAATTGTGGTATCTTAGCAATATATCCCCCTCCATCCTCTTGTGATAATTTTGTGATTTCAACTTTAAAATCATTAACTTTTCTCATAATCATCCCTCGCTTATATGTTATTGATATCAACAATTAACTCGAATTTCTTTAATGCTTCAATAATGTAAATAGGTTTAATTGTAGGCTTTTTATAGGGTATATTTATATAATCTTGGATACCGTTTAGGTCTTTATGGTGATAAATTTTATGACTTCCCTTTGTATCACGTCTTTCAAAGCCACCGATATTTGTAAGTAATTTATCGATATCTTCAAATCTAACAGTTCTTGGATTGTTTTTTATTTTATAATATAATTTTGCATTTGTGCTCATTAAATTCACCCTTATATTATTATCTTTTATATACAAATCTATACATTATGATACTATATATAATATCACATAATTAAATAGATGTGAATACCTTTTTGAAAATGGTTCATAAAATAGATTTTGCAAGATTAATCTTTAGCCTTTTGAATTTTCAATCAGGTCACTAAACGTCATATCATGTGGAACATCATGAACTGTATTTCCACCCTTCCTGTATATCCTTAAATGCATGTCTAGTACTGTCTAAGTCTTGACATGGCTGTGAAGTCCTTTTGTCCAATGTTGCAAGGAAAATATAATGAGTCAGTCCCCATTACTGTGAAGCATCTGCGTTGGCTTCTTCAATGACAGTTCCATAGATCATAATCATGCTTTTTTAGTGTCACATATTTTTGTTAAAAATTTCTCATTCGTAACATAAGTTACAGAATTCTAATTTACCTCATGCTATACTTTGGTCAGTGGTTAACAAAAAACTAAAATTTAAAACATAATTATAATAAAAATATGAGAGGTTGTGTGAACTATGTTTTGTTATCAATGTCAAGAGGCTGCAAAGGGAACAGGTTGTACATTAGCAGGAGTTTGTGGTAAAAAATCAGAAGTTGCTAATTTACAAGATTTACTTATCTACACTATGAAGGGGATTTCTATTTTAGCTAATGAAGCTAGAAAAGTTGAGATTGATCTTAACCAAGTGGATGAATTCATAATCAATGGATTATTTATGACAATAACAAATGCTAATTTTGATGATAATGCATTTTATAAAACAATTAAAGAAGGACTAGAATTAAGAGAAGGATTAAAGAATAAATTAGAGGAAAAAGGTATTGTTCTAGAAAATCTACATGATAGTGCTACATGGACAGCTGATTCTAATAGTAAAATGGATGCAAAAGCTGACAGCGTTGTTGTAGGTGTACTGGCAACAGAAAATGAAGATGTCCGTTCATTAAGAGAATTAATAACATATGGAATAAAAGGTATGGCTGCTTATGCACATCATGCTTATAACTTAGGCAAAGAAAACAAAGAGATATACGCATTTGTTACTAAAGCATTAGCTGCTACATTAGATGATACATTAAGTGCTGATGATTTAGTTGCACTAACTCTTGAAACTGGAAAATATGGTGTGGATACTATGGCATTGCTTGATGAAGCTAATACATCTACTTATGGTAATCCAGAAATTACAGAGGTAAATATCGGAGTAAGAAATAATCCTGCTATATTAATATCAGGTCATGACCTTAGTGATTTGGAACAATTATTAGAGCAGACTAAGGGAACAGGTGTTGATGTTTATACACATAGTGAGATGTTACCAGCTCATTACTACCCAGCATTCAAGAAATATGATAATTTCGTAGGAAACTATGGAAATGCTTGGTGGAAACAAAAAGAAGAGTTTGAATCATTTAATGGACCTGTATTATTTACTACTAATTGTATTGTACCTCCAAAGGCTAATCATATGGATAGAATATATACAACTGGAGCATCAGGATTCCCAGGATGTAAACATATTGAAGCAGATGAAAATGGTAAAAAAGATTTTACTGAAATTATAGAGCAAGCTAAGAAATTAGATTCTCCTACTGAAATTGAAACAGGGTCAATAGTTGGTGGATTTGCACATGCTCAAGTTTTTGCACTTGCCGATAAAGTTGTTGAAGCTGTTAAGACTGGAGCTATAAAGAAATTCTTTGTAATGGCTGGTTGTGATGGAAGAATGAAATCAAGAGATTATTACACAGATTTTGCTGAACAACTGCCTAAGGATACTGTTATACTTACAGCTGGTTGTGCAAAATATAAGTATAATAAATTACCTTTAGGTGATATAGGTGGAATTCCTAGAGTATTAGATGCTGGACAATGTAACGATTCATATTCACTTGCTGTCATTGCTCTCAAATTAAAAGAGGTATTTGAACTTAATGATATCAATGAATTACCTATTGCCTATAATATTGCTTGGTATGAGCAAAAAGCGGTAATAGTGTTATTGGCTCTACTACATCTAGGTGTGAAGAATATTCACTTAGGACCAACACTACCTGCATTCTTGTCACCAAATGTAGCTAAAGTATTAGTAGAAACATTCGGTATAGGTGGAATTACTAATGTGGAAGATGATATAAAAATGTTCTTACAATAAAATAATGTTCTAGCAACATAAAAAAGGAGATGCTCTCCAATGCATCTTCTTTTTTGTTATAAAAATTAAAAATAAATTAGTGTAGTACAAAAACAAAATTACCGTAATATGAATAAATTAAAGTATCTTCTATAATTATTTTTCAATTCCTAATAACTGAAAAGAAATTCAAGAATTTTCTTTATGGATTCTTGACAAATGACAAAATTAAAGTTAGTATAGACGTATAGACGTCCGGTTGTAAAATATTATAAGAATGCTAAGCAATAAAATTATAAGTGCCAAATGAATGGAGAGAGGTCATGAAAGATAAGATTGTAAAAGCCATAAAAAATGAAAAAGAATTGTCTTGTTATGATATAGGCATAGAAATCTCATCTGACAAAATTGTTACTCTTACAGGGGAAGTAGATAAATGGCAACATGTTGTAGACATCGGTCATATTGCAGCAAAAGTAAAGGGTGTTAGTAATGTAGTCAATGATATAAGAGTACAAGGGATAACTATTCCCAAAAAAGATAATACGGAAAAAATTAAAAAGACACTAAAAGAGGGAGTACATAAGAAATGCGATATCCTAATAATAGGTGGAGGGATATGTGGTTGTGCAATTGCTAGAGAATTATCGAAATATAATCTAAATATAGTAGTTGTTGAAAAAAATAGTGATATAGCAGAAGAAGCTACCAAAGCTAATAATGGTAATATTCATCCGGGAGTTCTTGCTAAACCAGGAACACTAAAAGCTAAACTTAATCTAAGGGGAAATGAATTGTACACAAAACTTTCTAAGGAACTTAATTTTAAACTGGTAAGATCAGGTTCCTTAAATGTTGTATATGATAAGAGTGAGTGGAGAAAAATGTTGGGACTGAAATTCCTTAAGAAATCAAAATTAGGATATTTAATTAAACCGGCAAAGCAATTCATGAAAGTTCCTGGATTGAAGTGGTTAAGTGGAGAAGAGGTTCTTAAGTTAGAACCAAATGTGAAAGGTAAGCCTATTGGAGGATTCTTGATGTCTACAATGGGATTGGTAGAACCCTATGAAGTATGCATAGCTTTTGCTGAGAATGCAGTACAGAATGGAGTATCATTCATGTTAGATACAGAAGTATTAGATGTAATAACAGAGCGTGGAAAAACTAAAGGGGTAATAACCAATAAATGTATTATTGATAGTAAATATGTAATTAATTGTGCGGGAGTATATACTGATAATATTGCTGAAATGGCAGGGGATAGATTTTTTACAATTCATCCGAGAAAAGGTGCTATAGCGATAATCGATAAAAATAGAAAAGGATTCTTTAACAGACCAGCTGGAACTAGAAGTAGACGGAGTAAAAGTACTAATTCAAAAGGTGGAGGAGCTTGTGTAACACCAGAAGGGAATCTATTATGGGGACCAACTGCTACAGAAATTCCTTCGAAAGAAAACAAATCGGTGGAAGCCTGGGATGTGGATTATATCATAAAATTAGGTGAAAGGATTACTGATGAAGTAAAAAAATCAGAAATAATAACTTTTTTTGCAGGTATTAGAGCAGCAGATTATAAAGAAGATTTCATTATAGGTATGTCGAAAAAAATAAAAGGGTTCATTAATGTAGCTGGTATACAATCACCTGGATTAGCATCAGCTCCAGCAATAGCAGAAATGGTAGAAGGTATAATAAAAGATCATATGGGAAATATTCCTCTAGATAAGAACTTCAATCCTATTAGAAAACCAAAGGTACAATTCAGAGACCTATCTCATGAAGAACAAGATGAATTGATTAAACAGAATCCAAAATACGGTAATATAATATGCCGATGTGAGTTGATAACTGAAGGTGAAATATTAGATGCAATACATTCAGAAATACCAGCAACCACTATAGATGCCATAAAGCGTAGAACGAGAGCAGGAATGGGTAGATGCCAAGGTGGTTTCTGTGGACCTAGAGTATTAGAAATACTTGCTAGAGAATTGCATAAAGAACCTACAGAAATAACTTTAAAAGGTTCTGATTCTTATGTATTAAGGAAAAATAGTAGGGAGTAGTCGAAAGGAGGGATATAAGTGAAATGTATTGAAACAGATGTGGCTGTTATAGGTGGTGGACCAGCTGGATTAGCAGCGGCTACAGAAGCGAAGAGACAAGGTGTAGAAAAAGTGCTCATAATAGAAAGAGATGTAGAGTTAGGTGGAATCCTACAACAATGTATACATGATGGATTTGGATTGCATAGATTCGGAAAAAGATTATCAGGTTGTGAATATGCAGAAAATTTTATAGAAGAAGTTAATAATGAAGATATAGAAGTCAAGATTAAAACCATCGTTCTAGAAATAACGAAACAAAAAATCATATATGCAATGAATGAAAAAGAAGGAATGATGAGGATAAAATGTGGAGCTATCATTCTTGCGATGGGTTGTAGAGAAAGAACCCGTTCACAAGTATTTATATGGGGTACAAGACCAAGCGGTGTACTTACAGCCGGTACTGTACAAAGATATATAAATATGGAAGGATATCTCCCAGGTAAAAAAGCAGTTATTTTAGGCTCAGGAGATATTGGACTCATTATGGCAAGAAGAATGACACTAGAAGGTATTAAAGTAGAAGGTGTTTATGAATTAATGAGTTCCCCAGGAGGATTAACAAGAAATATTTGCCAATGTTTAGATGATTATGATATACCTATGCATCTATCAACTACGGTTGTTAGAATACATGGAAATAAGAAATTAAAAGGTGTTACAGTAGCTCAGGTAGACAATAATAAAAATCCTATAGAAGGTACAGCAAAATATATTGAATGTGATTTATTAGTTCTAGCAGTTGGTTTAATCCCTGAAAATGAATTATCAAGCAAGTTAGAAGTTAAGATAGACCCAAGGACCAAGGGACCAGTTGTTGATGAAAGTTTTATGACCTCAGTTGAAGGGGTTTTTGCTGCGGGTAATGTAGTAACTGTATTTGATCTAGTAGATTATGTATCTATAACAGGAGAGATTGCAGGCCGTGGAGCAGCTAGATATTTAGATGGTAAACTGAACTTGAAAGATGAATATCAAACAATTGTACCTGGTAATAATGTTAATTTTGTAGTACCACAAATAATTAGAATAAACAACTTGGAAGAACAACTTCCCATATATTTTAGAGTAAAACAAAAAGAGAAAAAAGTTAAAGTAATTGGAGAAATTGATGGAGAAATATGTCTAGATAAAAAACATGTTGTAGTATTACCACCTGAAATGATTGTAGAAAATATAAGTAGTGAAAAATTGAAATCAAGTAATAAAGAATTGACTATTAGTGTAAAGGTGGGGTAGATTATGAAAAAAGAATTTACATGTATTGTTTGTCCTATGAGTTGCCATCTAACTGTTTATCAAGAGGGAGATAATATAATAGTTGAGGGAAATACCTGTAAAAGAGGAAAAATATTTGGAGAAAACGAATATATCAATCCTAAACGAATGTTGACAACTACAGTAAAGATTGATGGAAGTCATCTAAAAAGATTACCTGTCATAAGCAGTGATGAAATACCAAAGAATAAAATGTTTGAATGTGTCAGTCAACTATACCAGATTACGGTTGAAGCACCAATAAATAGAGGGGATATTATAATAAAGGATATATGTAATACAAAAGTAGATATTATAGCATCTAGAAGTATAGCAGAAATATCTTGACTAGATAGAATCAATAGAATGTGTAAATTATAGAATCATGATTTTAAATAAAATGAATCATGATTTTTTCTATGTTTGGAAAATATAAAAAGATATATCATAAAAGGGTAAAATTCATCATGTTAATTTGTTATAATTTAGAGTAATATATAAATGAACAATTTAAAAATAATAAGTTGCAATTATATTTCTAAGTATGGCTTCTGATGGATTAAAGGGACAGGAGATGATGTAATGGAAGCTAATAGACCTAATTTTGTTTTTATTTTTCCAGATCAATGGAGAGGGGATTGTCTAGGAAAAGATGATAATCATATTATAGAAACTCCTTATTTAGATGCATTGGCATCTGAAGGAGTAATGTTCAATCATGCTTACGCAGCTGCACCTAGCTGTATTCCAGCTAGAGCATGTCTCGCAACGGGGCAGACTCCATCAACTTGCGGTAGACCAGGATATAGGGATGGTATTCCTTGGAGATATGAACATACATTAATGAAGGAACTTCGTGATGGAGGTTACCATACAATGTGTGTAGGAAAGACACATTTTTATCCACAAAGGGTAAGGTTAGGATTTGAGGAACTCAGATTATATGACCCACAGGAGAAGTTAGGTAATGTTAAAAGCGATTATCATCGCTGGCTTGAAAAAGAAACCAATGGGAAAGTGAAAGACCCTGCAATAGAGTGGAATAATAATACATGGATGAGGTATAGTTGGGAAGCAGATGAATATCTCCATCCTACTAACTGGACTACGGATAATGCAATAGAAATGATTGAAAACAGAGATCCCCATAGACCATTTTTTATACAAATAGGATATCATAGACCTCATTCACCATATGATCCACCCAAATATTATTATGATTTGTATAAAGACAAGGAATTACCACCTATTCCAGTGGGCGATTGGGCAAAAGAAGAAAATAATAGAGAAATAGAGGAAGTTGATTCTTTTAGAGGTGAATTACCTGCTCAGCTATTAGATAGAATGCGAAGAGCATATTACGGGTCAATTACTCATATTGATGCCCAAATAGGACGTTTGATTTTCTGGCTAAAGAAAAATAGGTTATATGATAATACATACATAATCTTTTGCTCTGATCATGGAGATTTGATGGGTGACCATCTATCATATAGAAAAGTAACTCCGATGGAAGGGTCTGCAAGGATTCCTTTTATAATAAGAACACCTGAAAGTAAACTCACAGGAAAAAGAACACTGCCTGTTACACATATGGACATTATGCCTACAATATTGGAAGCTGCTAAATTAAAAATACCAGAAGAAGTAGAAGGTATAAGTCTTTTATCAGCATTAGAAGAAGATAGTGAAATAACTAGAACGTTTATACATGGAGAGCATAGTTTTGTTAATGAAGCTATTGATATGATTGAAGGATGGCAATTTGTCACAGATGGAAAAGAAAAATATATATGGGATAGTTATTCAGGAAGAGAGTATTTTTTCAATTTAGAAGATGATCCTAATGAAATGAAAAATATTATTCATGAAGAAAAACAACATGATAAGATACAGTTATGGAAGAATCGTTTGATAGATGTATTGAAAGAACGTAAGGATGATGGATTAGTAGAAGAGGGTAAATTGGTGTCAGGTAAATATGCGCCAGAAGTAAGAAAATGTCTATGTGAATAAAAAAAATAAACGAAATGAAAAAAAGAAGGTATTAATACCTTCTTTTCATTTAGTCCATTTATTATAGCTTATTTACATTCTCTGCTTGAGGTCCTCTAGCACCTTCGGCAACTTCAAATTCAACTTTTTGGCCTTCTTCTAGAGTTTTAAATCCATCACCTTGAATTGCAGAAAAATGTACAAAAACATCATCTTCGCCTTCAACACAAATGAATCCAAATCCTTTTTCACTGTTAAACCATTTTACGATACCTGTTTTCATTAAAAAATCCTCCGAAATAAAATTATTTGTAATTCTTTACTAATATAGACTATCATATACAGCGAGAAATGTCAAATTTTATTTTAAATAGAATTAATATTTTTATTCAATAAATATAAATTTAATAGATTTTATATTGGTTTTCAGTGTAATTTTACCATGAAAATATCAATTTTTTAAAATATGTGACTTAGCATAGTAATATTTGCCTTAAATATACATAAATATTACCATACTGATGTATAGATTAATTATATTTAGTAAAAATTACTTTTTTATTTAGTTATTTTCGTATTTTTTACTAAATTATTTTTAATATATTTGTTATAAGGAACTTCTCAGGTAAGTAGTTCCCATAAGATATTCATCAACAGATTTAGCCAATTTCCTTCCTTCGGCAATGGCATGAACAACCAACGATTGACCACGTCTCATGTCACCTGCTGTGAAAACACCTTCTATATTAGTCATACAATTAGTATTAGCTAATACGTTACCACGTCCATCATATTCAACACCAAGATTATCTAGCATACCTTTATGTTCAGGATGTAAGAATCCCATTGCAAAAAGCACTAAGTCAGCATCAAGAGTAAATTCACTTCCTTCTACTTCTTTCATGGTTTTCCTACCATTTTCATCAGTAATCCAATCAAGTTCGATACAATTGATTTTTGTAACTTTTCCGTCTTTGCCTTCAAATGATTTAGTTGCTATGCTATAATTTCTTATATCTTTTCCGAATTTAGCCATAGCTTCCTTGTGAGAAGTAGATGTCCTAAGAACCATAGGATAAACTGGCCAAGGTTGTCCTTCGCTTCTTGAAGTAGGAGGTGCGCTTAGTAATTCAAGCTGAATTACATCAGTTGCCCCTTGTCTTATAGAAGTACCCACACAATCAGATCCTGTATCTCCACCACCGATAACAATTACTTTCTTATCTTTCGCAGTAATAGATTCGTTGTCTGAGATATCTTTTCCAGCATTTCTTTTATTGGCTTGTGGTAAAAATTCCATAGCAAAATGTATACCATCCAAATTTCTACCAGATACATCAAGATCTCTTGGTGTAGTTGATCCACCCGTTAAACATATTACATCAAATTTGTTTTTTAGTTTTTCTACACTGATATCTTTTCCTACATTAGTGTTAGTTTTAAAAGTTACACCTTCTTCTTCCATTTGATCAACTCGGCGGTCAATATAGAGTTGAGGAAGTTTGTAATCAGGTATACCATATCTAAGGCAACCACCAATGGCATCAGCACGTTCAAAAACAGTAACGGTATGACCTACTCTAGCTAATTGTTGAGCAGTAGCGAGTCCAGATGGACCAGAGCCTACAACAGCAATTTTTTTGCCAGTATAAACAGCAGGAGGTTGAGGTTTTACTATACCTTTTTCCCAACCTTTTTCAATTATTGCAAGTTCAATCTGTTTACATGTGATAGGCTTCCTGTTAATACCAAGTACACATGCTGATTCACAAAGTGCAGGACATATTTTTCCAGTAAACTCTGGGAAATTATTAGTAGTATGGAGAACTTCTAGAGCTTTATCCCATTGATCGTTATATACTAAGTCATTATAGTCAGGAATAATATTACCAAGAGGACAGTTATAACTGCAAAATGGTACTCCACAATCCATACATCTAGAAGCTTGCTCTTTGATATCTTCATCTTTCAATGGAACATAAATATCATCAAAATTACTGATTCTGTCTAACTCTGGTTTATAATTTCCTAATTTTCTATCGAATTCTTTAAAACCTGTTGCTTTACCCATTATTTGCACCCCCTGAATTCAAGGTTTTTCTCTAATAATATTTCTTTATACGCTGGAGAAATAACTCTGATAAACTTATCTTTATATTGTTGGAAATTATTAATAATCGTTTTAGCTTTTTCACTACCTGTGTAGTTGATATGATTTTCCAATAATTTTTTGATTCTTGTTACATCTTCATCTTGAATATTTTCAGTAATAACTAATTGGTAGTTACATCTATTCTTTTCAAAATCTCCTGATTCATCAAGAACGTAAGCAATACCACCGCTCATTCCAGCACCAAAATTTCGACCTGTAGGACCGAGAATAATAGTGATACCACCTGTCATGTATTCACAACCGTGATCTCCAACTCCTTCAACAACTGCTGTAGCACCAGAGTTTCTAACTCCAAAACGTTCTCCTGCCATACCGTTTATATATACTTCTCCATCTGTAGCTCCATATAATAATGTATTACCTACAATAACATTTTTATCAGCATCAAAGGTAGATTTCTTGTTTGGATATACAATGATTTTTCCACCTGATAAGCCTTTGCCTAAGTAATCATTAGCATCACCTTCAAGTTCTAATGTCATACCCGAAGTGGCAAAGCTTGCGAAACTCTGTCCAGCAGAGCCATTGAATTTATAATGTATAGTATCATCAGTCAATCCATTATCACCATATTTTTTAGCGATTTCTCCTGCTAACATTGTTCCTACAGTTCGATGGATATTTCTAATTGGATACTCTTTATATACTCTTTCTTTTGAAATAATTGATTCTTTTGCGTCAGCTATCAAAGTTCTGTCAAAAATATCTTCCAAACCATGTTCTTGTTCTTTAACACATTTTGGTTGTATTCTTGATGGAAGTTCAGGTCTATATAGAATAGAAGCAAAATCAATAGCTTTTGCTTTCCAATGCATTTTTGATTTGTTCGGTTTTAACATATCCACACGACCAACCATTTCATCTATGGATCTAAAGCCCATTATAGCCATATATTCTCTAAGTTCAGTGGCTAAGAAGGTAAAGAAATTAATAAGATGCTCTGGTTTACCTTTAAAATGTTTACGTAACTCAGGATCTTGGGTTGCAACTCCTACAGGACATGTATTTTTTTGACATTTTCTCATCATTATACATCCACTAACTACTAACGCAGCTGTTGCAAAACCGAATTCTTCAGCTCCAAGCAATGCTGCAATTGCAACATCTCTACCTGTTTTTAACTGACCATCTGTCTGAACGACAATACGACTACGAAGATCATTCATAAGTAATGTTTGTTGAGTCTCGGCTAAACCAAGTTCCCAAGGCAGACCAGCGTATTTTATTGAACTAGCTGGTGATGCACCTGTACCACCGTCATGACCTGATACAAGAACTACATCGGCATGAGCTTTGGCTACACCGGCTGCAACTGTTCCAATACCAACTTCTGAAACAAGTTTAACATTGATTCTAGCTTTCTCATTTATGTTCTTTAAATCGTAGATAAGCTGAGCAAGGTCTTCTATAGAATAAATGTCGTGGTGAGGTGGCGGGGAAATCAAGTCAATTCCTGGTGTAGAATGACGAACTTTCGCAATAGCTTCAGTTACTTTATGTCCTGGAAGATGTCCGCCTTCCCCAGGTTTTGCTCCTTGAGCCATTTTTATCTGAATTTCTTCTGCGTTAACTAGATATTCAGCAGTTACACCAAAACGTCCAGAAGCTACTTGTTTGATAGCACTGTTCCTTGAATTACCGTCTTTGTCTTTCGCGAATCTAGAGGGGTCTTCGCCACCTTCTCCAGAGTTGGATTTTCCACCTAATTTATTCATAGCTAATGCTAATGTCTCATGAACTTCTTTACTAAGAGAACCAAATGACATTGCACCTGTTGCAAAACGTTTGACTATATCTTCAATAGGTTCAACTTCACATAGAGGTATAGCTCCCATAGTAGAAAAATCTAACATACTACGTATTGTACATAGTTTTTCGCTTTGATCATTAATAAGGTTTGCATATTCTTTGTATAAATCGTAATTACCGGTTCTACAAGATTGCTGCAATTTACTAATTGTATCTGGATTGAATAAGTGTGCTTCAGATTCTTTTCTCCAATGTAAATTGCCACCTTCCAATAGGTTCTGATATGGGTTTCTAAGAGAATTGAATGCCACGTTATGGCGCATAATAACTTCTTTTGCAATAATGTCAAGTCCAACCCCTTGAATTCTTGAAGGTGTACCAGGGAAATATTTACTTATAACATCACTGTTAATACCTACAGCTTCAAAAATCTGTGCTCCATGATAACTTTGAAGTGTACCAATCCCCATTTTTGATAATATCTTCAATAGACCATTTCCTATAGCTTTTTGATATCTTGAGTAAGCTTCTTCGTAGGAAATATCTTCTGTAACATATAGTTTGTTTTCAACTAGATGCATGATAGTATCAAGGGCAACATAAGGATTGACAGCAGTAGCACCATAACCTATTAATAATGCCATATGCATAACATCTCTAGCATCACCAGTTTCTACAATGATATCTACTTTAGTTCTTAACTTTTGTTTTATCAAATGATGGTGAACACTTGATGTAGCTAATAAACTAGGTATAGGAGCATTGTATTTATCAATATTACGGTCACTTAAAATTATGATGTTGTATCCTTCGTTAATATTGCTTATGACTCTTTCGTTAAGAGAGTTAAGAGCTTCTTCAAGACCTTCTCCTTCTTTGGAGACAGGGAAGATAATTGGAATTTTAACTGCTCTAAAATCTTTATGATGAATATGACGTATTTTTTCAAAGCTAGCGTTATCAAGTATAGGTGAATCAAGTTCAATGAAATTAATATTTTTCTTTTCATTCAATTCGCCAAGAATATTTCCTTTATAACCTATAAACTGTTTTAAGGACATAACCAGTTTTTCACGAATTGGGTCAATAGGTGGATTAGTTACTTGAGCGAATAATTGCTTGAAGTAATTACTAAGAAGCTGAGGCTTTTCTGATAAAACAGCCAAAGGTGCATCATTACCCATTGAACTTATAGCTTCTTTTCCTAATTCGGCCATAGGAGCAATAATTCTTTTGAGTTCTTCTTCAGTATAACCGAAAACTTTCTGTATTCTAATGATTCTATCTTGACTCAGTACCGCTGGATCATGAGGGTATGGTAAATCTTGTATAGTTAATTTATTTTTAGCTACCCATTTTTTATATGGTTTTTCGTTAGATAATTCATTCTTGATTTCTTCATCTGATATAATTCGTCCTTCGTTAGTATCTATTAGGAACATCTTTCCAGGTTCAAGTCTTCCTTTTTCAACAATTGTTTCTGATTCAAATGGTAAAACTCCTGTTTCGGAAGCCATTACAACTAAATCATCATCAGTAACTAGATATCTTGCTGGACGAAGTCCGTTACGGTCAAGTGTAGCACCTATCTTAACACCGTCTGTAAATGCAATACCAGCAGGACCATCCCAAGGTTCCATAAGTTTTGCATGATATTCATAGTAAGCTTTTTTATCTTCATCCATTGTAGAATGTTCTTGCCATGCTTCTGGAACTAGCATAGAAATGGCATGAGATAGAGATTTGCCACTGGCAACTAATAATTCTAAAGCATTATCTAAATTCATAGAATCTGAACCATCAGGTGTAATTATAGGGAATAATTTTTTTATGTCTTCTCCTAGAATATCTGATTTAAAAATACCTTCTCGTGCATTCATCCAATTAACATTACCTCTAAGAGTATTGATTTCACCATTATGGGCTAAGAAACGAAATGGTTGTGCTCTATCCCATGATGGAAAAGTATTAGTACTATATCTTTGATGAACTAAAGCTATGGCACTAACCATTAAAGGATCTTGTAGATCAGGGTAGAATTCTGGTATCTGTCTAGCAAGTAACTGCCCTTTATATATCATTGTCTTACTTGAAAGACTACAGATGTAGAAGGCTTCAGTATAAGTATGAGATGCTTTTCTAATGGCTTCCTCAACTAGCTTTCTTACAATATATAATTTGGTTTCGAATTCTGCAATAGAAAGATTGCCTCTTTTAATAAATATTTGGTGAACTACAGGGATTGTTCCTCTTGCAGTCAAACCACAGGCTCTTTCGTTAACCGGAACATGTCTCCAGCCGATTAATTCAAGTCCTTCACTTGTAAGGTACTTTTCAAAAACACCTTCACAAAAATATCTAGCATTTGGCTCTTGTGGGAAAAAGATCATTCCAACACCATACATACCTTCTTCAGGTAAAGTAAAGTTTAATGTATCCATCTCTTTTTTTAGGAATTCATGAGGGATTTGGATTAAGATACCTGCACCGTCACCAGAATCAGGATCAGAACCTACTGCACCACGATGAGTTAGATTGACTAGAACATCTAGTCCTTGTTCTATAATTGTATGGGATTTTTTACCTTTCATATGAGCAACAAAGCCAACACCACAATTATCTTTTTCGAATTGTGGGTCATATAGACCTTGTTTCTTAGGTAAACCATAAGATTTATTCATATCATTGCCTCCTTGATTGTGTATTTAGAGAGTATTGAAAATAGTATAACATAAATTATTAGATAATTCAATACAATGAAGGATAAAATATAGCGTCATTCATAAATGGGTTTTGTTCAATATTGCTAAGATGTAAAAATGAGTATGATTTAAAGCCGCTTTTATTAATGATAACACAGTATTTTTGGATTTTATATATAAAAAGATTACCAGATTTAATGAAAAAAGTGAATCATATTACTAAATGTCAATCATTTGTAAATATAAATTTGTAATAACAATAAAAAATAGGTATAAACAAGCCTAAAATAATATATATATTATACAAGATTAAGTTATTGAATAGAAACTATTAACAAATATTTTAATGGGTAGCTTAATTTATTAGTATATAATTAGGAAATATGATAAAATATTGTGAGGAGTATATATTTTACAAATGAAACAATATATGGGGGTTATTAAATGAGATATATTAAATTTTTAGGTGCTATTATGTTAATAATAATTACGTTGAGTGCATGTACAATCACTAAGGATACACTAGAAAATGAAAATGATTTGATTGGAGATGAAGTGGATAATCATAATACTGCTGAAGATCAATCAGATGAAGAAGAAAAAAACATTGAACCAATTGCTATTAATGGTGATATGATTGTTACTAGAGCTGTGGCGGCAAAAATGATATCACTTGCAAATTTTGATAAAAGAACTATTGAAATAAGCGATAGAGAGATTGAATTTGAAGATACAACACCAGAGAATTGGTTTGATAAATACATTAATATAGTAGTTGTGAACAAATGGATGTTAGGTGGCAGCAAAACATTCAATCCACTAAGACCACTGACTATAAAAGAATTGAATACAATAAGTGAGAGATTCAGTATCAATTTGGATGATCTGAAGATAACTCTACAGAGTAATGAGGAAGCAGTAAGCTATAAAGATTTCATGTCATTTTATGAAGTGTTATGTGAGAAGAATAAAGACGAAGGTGGAATAAGAACCAAGAGTCTGACGGTGTTTGCAACTCCAGCTAATAGTGCAAGTCTGAATTCTTGGCAGATGGCTACTAATTCTGGTATGTATACTTTTGAGGGCTTAACCCTTGATCGTTATCTAGATAAACAAATTAAAGTAATAATTAGAGATAGAGAAATCGTTGCTGTCAAAGGTGTTATAAATGAAACACCAAAACTTACAAATGCTTACATTGAAAAAATTGATGGAAATATGGCAACTGTTTTTATGGGAGGAATAAGTAGAGAACTTACTATTAACCATGATAAATATAAGCAGAAAAAAGATGTTGTAGGAGATATTATAATAGATAATGGACATATTACTGGTATATTATTAAAGGAGATAAAAATATCTAATAAGGTTCTATTGATGAGTAGTGCCAAAGTAAGTCTGAATGAATTAGGAACATACTCGCTAACAAATGATGCCAAGATATATTCAACAGTGAATGGTATGCATTGGAAGAGCGTCAATAACGTTATTGTAGGGTATGATTCTACAGATTTTATTGTTGATGATAATGGGTTGGTTTGTGCCGCAATTATCAGAGAAAAAGTTGATATCAATAATATTAGAGTATTAATAAGTACGGATAGATTTAAGAACAAGCACCATAGAAGTGTTACATTAACTGGGACAACAGATTACACAATTGAGTATGGAAGTAATAAAAAGCAAAGTAAAGCAGGAGAAATTCTAAGTATCAATGACAGCTATTTTGATACTAGTGATAGAATATACATTAAGGCACTGAATAATGGTAAAATAACAATTAATAGTATTAAGAGAGGAAATGGTGAATCAGCCTTCCAACCTTCCTATAGGGGAATAATAGAAATTGTTAAAGATGAGGAAGGTTATCTAATAGTTAATGAAGTCCCCATTGAAGAATATCTATATGCTGTAGTTCCTAGCGAAATGCCTACTTCATATGGTTTGGAAGCTTCTAAAACTCAAGCTGTATGTGCTAGAAGTTATGCGTATACTCAATTTTACTCTAACAGTTATTGCAAATATGGTGCTCACGTTATCGATAGCGTCAGTTCACAAGTATATAACAATACACCAGAAAATGAAACATCAATAAAAGCTGTAAATGAAACAAGTAAAAAAGGATTAACATTCAATGGTAATGTTGTTTCAGCTAATTTCTTCTCTACGTCATGTGGATTTACTGCAAGTTCTGGAGAAGTATGGCCTAATTATAGCACTAAACAATTTCCAAGTACCTCTCCAAAGTATCTTCAAGCTAAACCTCAGTTTGAAGGCGAAACTAAGTACAAAAGTTTAGAAGATGAGAAGCTGTTCAGGGAATTCATATTAGATGATAAGATTGAAGGTTATGATAAAAAGTTTGCTTATTATAGATGGTCTGTTGAATTGACAAAAGAGCATATTGAAGCTTCTATAAACAGTACTATAGGCAAACGCTATAAGATACAACCCAAATTGATTAAGACACTAGATGAAAATAAAATATTTAGAAGCAGACCTATAGAAAGTATAGGAACCCTGAAAGATGTAGGTATATATAAGAGAGGTAAAGGTGGAAATATCACTGAAATGATTATTGAAGGTTCTGAGAGGATTGTGAAGGTATCAACAGAATATAATATCAGATTATTGGTTTCTCCAGCCACTTATATAGAAGGTAAAGAAACGGTTCCAGTAATATTGCAAAACAAAAGCGAAAAGATAGTTGGTGAATTAATGCCAAGTGCATTCTATATTATGGATAAAGAATATGATGATGATGGTAACTTGGTCAAGATATTGTTTAGAGGAGGTGGCTACGGTCACGGTGTAGGAATGAGTCAAAATGGTGTGAAAGGAATGGTTGATAAAGGATATGATTTCACAAAGATCCTAAATCATTTTTATGAGGGTACTGAAGTGAAAGAGATATATTAAATATTTCCTTTTATAGGGCGTTAATAATGTGATATAATAACGTAATATATAAAAATATCTAACTTACAAGCGGGTGACATAAATGAACAAAAAGACGTTAGCTATAATTCTAATAGTAATAGGCCTTTTACTTACGACCTTTCTTGCTAGATATAATAATGAAGATACGAAACAAAATACACAAGTAGAGAATAATAATAATAATTTGATAGGAACCAATTTTGAAAATCTGGATTTACCTGAGAATTATGATGTTCGACAGTTTGAGGGTATTACGCTTAATTTTATTGTTGAAAATAATCTATATGCGAATGTTATTTTACATGAAAGTGAAGAGTTTCAAAAAATAACAGGAATCAATATTAAGGTGAAAGCTGTAGATTTTGATACTTTAGTTCAGAAGGTGAATCTAGATTTTATTGCAAAAGATGGTAAATATCAACTCATATATGTTGATCCATATCAGACTCTTAATAGATTTTATAATTATTTAGAGGTTCTTAATTCTTATAATACCAATCCTGATTATCCCCATATAATTGGTTATACAGATGATTTTTTTGAATATCAAACAAGAGTTGTTTCTTATTTTGAGGAAGATACTAATTTATATACGGTACCTTTTGATAGTACCACTATGATTCTATATTATAGAAAAGATATTTTTGAGGCATATAGAGAAAGATTTATTGAAGAAAAGGGATATGATCCTACTCCTGGAACTAAAGATTTTACTTGGGAGAAGTATATTGAGGTTTCCAAGTGGATTGATGAAAATGTGCCAGATGAAGAAATAAAGTATGGTAGTGGTCATATGGCACAAAAACATAACTCTCTTTTTTGCGATTTTTCCAATGTATTAGCCTCTTATGGTGGAGATTATTTTTTGGATGAAAACATTAATACTCTTGGTTTAGAATCATTTAAGAATATTAATGTCAAGGATAAGGAATTTCTAAAAGCTCTTGATGTCTACAAAGAAATTGTAAGCGCTTCTGCGCCAGAAAGCGTTGAATGGAATTGGACAGATTCAGCTAATGCTTTTAGAAATGGTGAAATTGCAATGATGCCTAATTGGGATGAGAATTATACTTATATGGAAGATGAACTGCATTCAAAAGTTGCTGGAAAAGTTGGCTATTCCATATTACCATATGGAGACGAAAGAAGTGCTAACATTTTTGGCGGTTCAGGCATAGGAATTAATAAATACGCTTCGGATATAGAAAAACAAGCAGCATGGTTATTCATTACTTGGGCAACTTCCAAAGATATGCAGTTAAGAGTTCTTAAACATCCAGAAGGTGGAAGTTTGCCAACAAGAAAATCAGCATATGAGAGTGATGAAGAAGATCAAGATGTATTATTTGAAGATACATTCATCAAACACAAAAGTGCAGTATTAGATGCATGGAAACAAGAAAACCTATATCTGAGACCTAAGATTTCCAATTTTTATGATGTGGAACAAGTAATAATCAATTATTTACATGAGATGATAAAATATGATTTGGATTCAAAAGAAGTTAGTGATAAAATATATTCGGAATTTAGGCAGATTAGAATACAAGAATAAGTGACACAGGAGAGATATAAATGAAAAGAATAAAGATTTATCATGCCTTGCGTGTCAAACTTGGTATAATTGCTATAGTTTTAATTGCACTTCCTGTGATAGCTATATCTATCACCTATTCAAAAACTGTTAAAGAAATTATTAAAAATAAATATACCGATACAGCTATACAGTCTGTTTTTGAAACAGGAGAAAAGATTGACTTTATCTTACAAGACATAGAGGAATTCTCTACTGTCATAATATCCAACAATAACTTACTTAAGATGCTAAAAAACGAATCAGAATATGGGTATGACGAATTCAAGAATACATTAAGGGGTTTTATTACTTCAAGGGATGATATTGAAGTGATTGACCTAGTAATGCAAGGTAGAAAATATTCTATTGGAGCTACTAAAATAACGAGTTCCTACACTATACAAAAAGCCTTGGCAGATTCTTCAGGACAACCAATATGGCTTCCAACAAAGAAAGAAAATATCGAAATCCTATCAGGTATTTTTGATAAATACTATTTTACATTAGCTCGTAGAATTATTGATTTCAATACACTGGATGATTATGGATATCTCATGATTAATCTGGAAGAAGTTATATTAGAACAATCATATAAAAGCTTATTAGATGACGAAAGCGCAGATATATTTATTTGTGATAAGAATGGAGTAATTATTAGTCACCCTGATAAAAGTAAGATTGGGACTACAATTAGATATAAACGTTTTGCTAATGAAGTTCTAACTAGTAATGATAATAATAGTTATGTTCAATATAAAGATAAAATAGACAAGGTTGCCATATATTCCACGATTGACAGCAATGGCTGGAAAATAATTAAAACCATATCTACAGGGTATTTATATGAAGAAATCAATAATATCCAGAAGTATTTTCTCTTAGGAGGATTCTTGTATGGTATAGTTATAATACTTTTTATGATTTTCTTTTCAATTAGATATACAGAGCCTATGATGAAAATGAAAAAAGTTATTAATAAAGTTGAACAAGGTGATTTAACTGTCAGGACAGAAGTTCATTCCAATGATGAAATAGGACAGCTGGGGGATAGTCTTAATAACATGATTTCTGAAATGGAGGTACTTATAGATAAATTGGTCAAAGAAGAGCAAGCAAAAAAAGAAGTGGAACTGGAAGCTCTTCATGCTCAGATTAATCCCCACTTTTTGTATAATACGCTTAATACTATAAAGTGGATGGCAAAAATTCAAGGAAACAAAAGTGTAAGCAGAGCTATTACTGCCCTTATAAAATTATTGAGGATAAGCACTAATCTAGGTAGAGATATGATAACATTGGGAGAAGAAATAGATTATGTCAAGAACTATATCGTTATTCAGAAGTTAAGATTTAATGAAGCTATTAATCTGATATACAATATTGATAGTGAATGTTTGGGGCTAACAGTTCCAAAATTATTCTTGCAGCCAATTGTTGAAAACTCAATCATATATGGAATAGGTGATGATAACAACGATTTGAATATTGAAATAAAAGCTTTTATTATGGGAGAAGACTTAATTATTGAAATAACAGATGACGGACCTGGTATTGAAGATAAAATCCTAGAAAATATATTTAAATCAACTACAGATAGAAATAAATTTAGTAAAGTTGGGTTAAATAATGTTAATCAAAGAATTAAATTATATTGTGGTAGTGATTATGGTTTGCAAATTGAGACAAAAGTGGGTGTGGGAACATTAGTAAGAGTTAAACTTAATGTAAAAAATGCGGTGATTCAATAAATAACCAAACTGTAGATAAAGTGGGGTGTTCGTAAATGTATAAAGTCCTAATTATTGATGATGAAGTACTTGTGAGAGTTGGACTAAAAACAACAATTGATTGGGAAAGTATTGGTTTTACAGTAGTGGCTGAAGCTTCTAACGGAGAGCAAGGGTATGAACAGTATAAAAAGCATATGCCTGATGTTATTATTACTGATATTAGAATGCCGAAAAAAGATGGACTTTGGCTTGTAGAAGAAGTGAGAAAAGAAAATGCGGATGTCAAAATTCTAGTATTAACATGCTATGATGAATTTTCATATGCAAGAAAAGCACTAAAAGTTGGTGCAGATGATTATATACTTAAATCAGAAGTTGAAGATGAAGAACTTATAAGTATAATGAATAAAATTAAAAATAAAATCGAAGCACAAAATAAGAAAAAAGATAAACATGATCAAGTCAAAAAAAATACAAATGATATGAAAAGAGCATTGCTTAATGATATGATAAAATTGGATTTCATGATTGATGATAAAATTATACAGCGATGTAATAATATTGGATTTCCCTATATTGACACTAGATTTGCATTCGTTAGTATTGTCATTAGTGAGGATAAGGATGAAGACATAGGAAATATAGATCGTTCTAGACAAATCAAACAAGCTGTAATCAATATCTTCTATGAACAATTAAGGGAAAGAAATGTTGAGTTCCTTTTTGTTAGTGCTAATAAAAAATATAATTATCTATTGGCATCACCAAAGTTAAGCATATCAGAATTGAAACGTATATTTTTATCTGTTAGCAATGCTGCTAAACAGTATTTTGATATTTCAATCAATATTGTTTATACTAATCCAATCAATGAAAGCGATAAATTAGGAAATGCGTATAAAAACTTTATCAAAAAATCACAAATATTATTTTATCAAGATGAACAATTTATTTCCATTGTTAGTACTAATAATATTAATTTTAATGAAGCTAATATATTTGACTTGAAAAAAACTCATAATAAACTGGTTATCGAATTGATAGGTCAAGAAAATATAGATGAAACCAATAAATTGATTGATGATATCAGTAATTATTTTAAGGATAACAACATTAACCCTAAAGTAGCTAAAATATTTTATTCTAATCTGATAGGAGATATATTTAATTCTTATGGGCAATTATTTGAAAATGAAGTAGATATCCAAAATCTTGAATATTATCATTATCAAATTATTAATTCCGAGATTCAAAATGAAGTTAAATATTTGCTTAATGATTTTACAGCTAAAGTAATAAGCGTATTAAAAAATTTAACTCATGACCATTCTAAATTGCTGGTTAATAGAGCAATAAATTATATTGAGAAAAATTATCAACAAAAGATTTCTCTTGAAGATGTAGCTATCAATCTGAACTTATCTAAACATTATTTGTGTAATATATTCAAAAAAGAAGTATACAAAACTATGTCTCTATATATTAATGAACTTAGAATTGAACAAGCTAAGAAGATGTTACTGAAACCAGATTATAAGATTAAAGAGATATTCGAGAAAGTAGGTTTCTCAAATCAACAATATTTTAGTAAAGTCTTTAAGAAAATAACAGGTATGACTGTAATGGAATATAGGGATAGTAAAAATATATAATATTAACAATTGATTTTAAGTCTTCTCATTAGAGAGGGCTTTTTTTATATATAGATAAGTAATACTTTTTAAGTGTATGAAATAGATAGAAGACATATTGAACTTATAGAAATGGGTGTGCAGACGTTTCGATTTGATTAATGGTTAATATAGGACAAAAAAATATTAACTAAGTATAAAAGATTAATTTTCTAGTTAAACCATATTTATTTGAGTAAAATTGTATAAAACAATAATAAAATAGACCATTTGTTTGTGGGTAATTTTAATATATCATTATATATACAAAAGCGAAGAAGCTAAAATGCACAAAATCATCGGAAGGAGATGAAAAGGCTATGAATCAAGATATCAAATTAAGAGTTTCTAACATTGAGAAATCATTTCCAGGTGTAAAAGCATTGGATAAAATTAATTTTACCGTTAAAAAAGGTACTGTCCATGTTATATGTGGTGAAAATGGTGCAGGTAAATCTACTCTTATGAAAGTCATAAATGGTATTTATAAACCAGATTCGGGACAAGTATTGATTGATGAAAAAGCTGTAGATATAAAAAATCCAATTCAAGCTAGGAGTCTTGGTATATCAATGATATTTCAAGAACTTAATTATATACCTGAAATGACAATAGAGGAAAGCTTATTTGTTGGTAATTGGCCTAAGGATAAATTAGGGAAGGTTCATTGGGGAGAAATTAGAACACGTACTAAAGAATTATTAAGAAAAGAAAATCTTGCCTATTCTCCACAAACCAAATTAAAAGATTTGACAGTATCAGATATTCAAATGTTAGAGATATTAAAAGCTATCTCCTACAATTCAGATATCATTATTATGGATGAACCTACTTCAGCAATAACCCAAAAAGAAGTAGCAGTATTATTCAATAAGATAAATGAATTGAAAAGTCGTGGAGCCTGCATTATATATATATCTCATAAGATGGATGAAATATTCAGGATTGCTGATGAGATAACGGTATTTAGAGATGGAGCAGTAGTAGATTCTCGTTCAAAAGATGATTATGATATGGAAACAGTTATTTCTCAAATGGTTGGTAGAAAGATTACTAATGATTATCCTAAAGAGAAGATTCAAGCAGGAGAAAATGTTCTTGAAGTCAAAGGGCTAACATCTGTTAGTAATTTTAATAATATCAGTTTCAATGTACGTGAAGGAGAGATTATTGGCTTTGCTGGACTCATGGGTGCTGGTAGGTCAGAAGTGATGAGAGCGCTATTTGGTCTAGATAGTTATGAGTCAGGTAAAATTCTTATAAAAAATCAAGAGGTTAAGATTAAAAGTGTTAAGCATAGTATTGACAAGAAAATGGTTATGCTGTCAGAAGATAGAAGAAGATTTGGAATTATTCCAGTTAGAAGCGTGAAAGAAAACACTTCTCTTGCAAGTTTGAAGAAATTTATAAATAAAGGTAGATTACATAAGAAAGAAGAGAATAAAACTGTAAAAGATTATTGTAAGAGTATGAATGTAAAAACACCTACTTTTGATACAAGTATAGAATCATTAAGCGGTGGTAATCAACAAAAAGTCGTATTGGCAAAATGGATGGTAACAGATCCGGATATCTTAATTTTAGATGAACCAACAAGGGGTATAGATGTTGGGGCAAAATATGAGATTTATAAATTAATGACAAAATTGGCAAAAGAAAAAAAGGCTCTTATTATGGTTTCTTCAGAGCTTCCTGAACTGATAGGTATGTGCGACAGGATCTATGTTATGGCAAAAGGAGAGATAACTGGTGAGCTAACTAGAGAACAATTCACACAAGAAAATATAATGAAGTTAGCTACAAAAACCAAATAGTAAATGGAGGAGAATAAAATGAAAACAAATAACGCATGGTCATCTATTAAAAGTAAATACAGTATATTTTTGGTACTTATAGTTTTATTCGTAATATGCAGTATTGCAAATAAGAATTTTGCTACAATAGATAACCTAACTAATATATCAAGACAAATTTCTGTTGCAACAATATTAGGTTTTGGACAAACAATACTTATTATATCTGGTATGTTGGACTTATCATCTGCTTCAGTACTTGCTTTGGCGGGAGTATTCTCAGTTTCAGCATATACTGCAACAGGCAGTTTAACAATAGCTTTCATAGTAGGTATAGCAGCAGGTGTATTTTGTAACGTTATCAATGGAATGATGATTACTAAGTTCAAAGCACCACCTTTTATTGCTACTCTTGCAATGATGACTATGGCTCGTGGAGCAGCGCTTCTATATACTAATGGTCAGAATATATATCAGATAGGAGATTATGTAAAATTTGGTCAAGGGTCTATCATGGGAATACCTACACCGTTAATCTTCTTAGTGATTATCCTTATATTAACTTGGTATCTGTTAAGTCATACGGTGTTTGGACGATCTACCTATGCAATTGGTGGTAATGAAGAAGCGGCTAATGCTTCAGGTATCAACGTTAATAAAATCAAAATGAAAGCTTTTATTATAAATGGTATTTTTGTAGGTATCGCTGGTGTGTTATTCATGTCTCGTGTAAATGGTGGTATGCCTAATGGTGCGGTAGGTTATGAATTCAAAGCGCTTACAGCGGCAGTTATTGGTGGAACTAGCTTCACAGGTGGTATAGGAACAGCGGCTGGTACTCTAGCTGGTGCATTCATAGTTGGATTCTTAGATAATATTATGGTATTGACAGGAGTTAACTCTTATCTGCAACAGATAGTACGTGGTGCTATTATAGCTCTTGCAGTTATCTATGATATATGGGCTAAAACAAAAAGAACTAAAAGTAAACTTGGTAGTATTGAAGAAAAAAAATAAATATGAATCTTATACGAGTATTGTTCTACAAAACGATTGTGGCAAACTTGTATTTAGATAAAGAGTAGAATATTAATCTATTCAAAAAATTTAAGGAGGAATTTAAATGAAAAAGATTTTGTTGGTTACATTAATTTTGGCAATGATTACTTTCACGTTTGCAGGTTGCCAGTCTTCTGACAAAGATACAAAATCAGGGGATAATACAGGGGTATCAAATGAAAAAACAGACGATGAAGAAAAGCCATACAGAGTTGCATACATAGCCAGAGCACAAGCGGATTCTTTTGCGGCTTGGCTTGCAAATGCAGTTATGGAAGAAGCTGATAAATATGATAACATTAAAGTAGATGTATTTGATGGACAAGCATCTGATGATACTGAAAACTCATTAATTGAAAATGCAATAACTAATAAATACGATGCAGTAATAATTCAGCCAAATAATGGGGAAGCTCAAAGACCTTATGCTGAAAAGGCAGTAAAAGCAGGTATAATAACAATCACTACTAATGCACGTATTGATGGAATTGATGGAGCATCATCAGTAGATGCTGACCCATATCTACAAGCCGCAGTAAATGCACAAGCTGCAATAGATCAGATTCCAGAGAACGCTAATGTAGTAGTATTAAAAGGACCTCCAGGAAACTTCCACGCTGATAAAAGATATGAAAGCTGGCAAAAAGAGTTTTTTGAAAAACGTCCAGATGTAAAAGTAGTTGGAGAAGAAATAGCTAACTGGAATAAAGATGAAGCAATGAACTATATGGAAACTTGGGTTCAAGCTAATGATAAAATCGATGCAATAATCGCAATGAATGACAACATGGCTGCTGGAGCTATAGAAGTAATTAAAGATGATCCAAAATTCGAAGATATCTTAGCATATGGTGTTGATGGAACAGCAGAAGCAGCATTATTAATAAAAGATGGATTAATGACTTCAACATGTCTACAAAGTGCTTATGATTTAGCAGAATCTTTATTAGATACTGCAAATAAATTATTGACTGGTGAAGAAAAGCAAATTGATATTGATATTGATTGTCCATTAATCAATAGTGAAAATGTTGATGATACAATTGAAATGCACAAAAAAGCAGGAGCATTATAAAAGTATTCATAACTAATTTATTGGTACGTGACTTAGTGCACGTACCAATTTCAAAATAAGGAGGTTAATTGTAATGAAAAATAGAGCGGTATATATGCAAGGAACTAATAATATGGTATTCAAAGATGTGGAAGTGCCAGAGATATCATCAAAAGATGTTTTGATTAAAGTAGACTCTGTAGGTGTTTGTGGTTCAGATGTTCATTATTATCAACATGGAAAAATTGGCGATTTTATTGTAGATGGAGATTTTATATTAGGACATGAATGTGCTGGAGAAGTAGTTCAGGTAGGAAGTGATGTTGAGAATCTAGTTGTAGGTGACAGAGTTTGTTTAGAGCCTGGTAAGACTTGTGGTAAATGCGAATTCTGTAAAGAAGGAAAATATAACTTGTGTCCGGATGTAGAGTTTTTTGCTACACCACCATATCATGGTGTTCTTCAAAATTATGTCAAACATCCAGAAGATATGTGTTTTAAACTACCTGATAATGTCAGCAATATGGAAGGTGCATTAGTTGAACCTCTAGCTGTCGGATTACATGCGTCAAGTGTTGGTAATGTAAAGCTTGGTGATACTGTTGTCATTTTTGGAACAGGTTGTATCGGTCTTGTTACCCTGTTATCCTGTAAAGCAAGAGGAGCTTCCAATGTTATCGTAGTAGATGTATTAGAAAACAGATTGAAAATGGCTGAAAAACTTGGTGCAACTTCAGTTATTAATGCAAAAGAAACTGATGTAATTAAGGAAATAGAATCATTAACTGATGGTAAAGGAGCTGACGTTGTAATAGATACAGCAGGAGCTGAGATCACAGTTAAACAAACTGTAGATGTAGTAAAAAGTGGTGGAATTATTGTTCTAGTAGGTATGACTCCTAATGATGAGGTAAGTTTTAATTTCATGAAATTAATGGGCAAAGAAGGGGAAGTTAGAACTATTTTCAGATATAGGAATCTATATCCTGTAGCAATCAATGCAATAGCTAGTGGTTCTATCAATGTTAAACAAATAGTAAGTCATGAATTTGATTTTGAACATACAAAAGAAGCTTTTGACTTTGTTGTAAATAATGCAAGTGAGGTTGTTAAAGCTGTAATTAAGATAGATTAATCCAACAGGAGAAAGAAGGGTAGAAATGTATTTTATAGGTATTGATATAGGAACTACATCTGTAAAAATAATTGCAACAGATGAAAATGGAAATGTAATAAAAACTATAAGCAGAGAATATCCTATCTATTTTCCTAAGCCATTATGGTCAGAGCAGAATCCAGAAGACTGGTGGAAACAATCTAAACTTGGATTAATAGACTTATTAGATGGATTAGATAAAAATGAAGTAAAGGCCATTAGCTTCAGTGGACAGATGCACGGATTGGTTACGCTTGATGAGAATGATAATGTAATAAGACCTGCAATACTATGGAATGATCAAAGAACTGATGAACAGTGCCAGTATCTTAATAAGGAAATAGGTCAAAAAATAATATCCAAGTGGACCGGTAATCTAGCACTTACTGGATTTACAGCACCTAAACTCCTATGGCTAAGAAAAAATGAACCAGAGAACTTTAATAGAATCAAAAAGATAATGTTGCCAAAGGATTATTTAGCTTATAAAATGTCAGGTGTTTTTGCAACAGATATGTCAGATGGTTCAGGAACTCTATACATGGATGTTAAAAACAGAAAATGGTCAAAAGATATGTTGGAACTATTAGAGATAACTGAAAGTCAATTACCCAAGCTATATGAATCCTATGAGTCGATGGGTAATATAAGTGGTGAACTAGCCATTGAACTAGGATTAAACAAAGATGTGAAAATCGTAGTTGGCGGTGGAGACCAAGCCGTCGCTGCGGTTGGTGGCGGTGTCGTTGAATCAGGTTCATGTTCATTATCACTTGGAACATCTGGAGTAGTATTTACATCAAACGAAAAATTCTTTGTTGATAATAATAATAGTCTTCATTCATTCTGTCATGCAAATGGTAAATATCATCTCATGGGCGTAACATTAGCAGCAGCATCATCCTTGAAATGGTGGGTCGAAGAGATAAACAAGACTAATGACTTTGATAAATTACTAGATGAAGCACAAGAAGCACAGATTGATGACAGTTTATTCTACCTACCGTATCTAATGGGAGAAAGAACACCTCATAATGATCCTAATTGCAGAGGCTTATTTATAGGAATGAATATGACCCATGAAAGAAAGCATATGACAAGAGCAGTATTAGAGGGAGTCGCTTTTTCATTACGCGATACATTTGAAATAATGAAGAATATGGGTATCAAAATTAATAATATAAGTATCAATGGTGGTGGAGCCAAGAGCAAACTCTGGTGTCAGATAATAGCTGATGTATTAGATGTCAAGGTAAATAAACTTAATACTAATGAAGGTCCAGCATATGGAGCCTCCATATTAGCATCAGTGGGTTATGGACTATTTGAATCCGTTGAACAAGCCTGTAAAGAGTTCATTAAAATAACTAGTAGCATAGAACCTAATAAGGATAGTGTAGATCTATATAATAAGAAATATAATAAATTCAAAAAGATATATCCTGCAACAAAAGAACTATTTAAAGAATTGATAGAATAGGTTCATAGCTTATTCAAGTAAATTATTACTTTTAAGATTGTACTTAAAATTATACCTACAGATAAGATATTCAGATAATGTCTTATATGTAGGTATTTTTCTATACTATAATAACTAATACTAGCCCAGCGGATATGGTATAGGGTAATATGGAGCAGCGAGCCACGGACGGCGAGCTCAGCAGTTTTAAACATGGACGTTTAATCTGCTGACGTAATATTACCCTATACCATAGTAGCGGAAACACATAGCATAGCATAACATAACTTACATAAACCACAGATACTCTAATCATTAAAACATGCTGACTTACTTATTATACTTAACTTAACACTATATTTTGTTTAAATGTGCGGGTTTGACACATAATTGTCAAAAAATTTACTTGATAATATGACTTTTATTTAGTATAATTATTAATGTTGAAGATAATATACTTAAGGAGGACATTAAATGACATATGAAAATGGAAGTGCAAAATATACTATGGAAGTAAATGAAATGGATAAATTTGTTCATTTAAGCGCATCTGGTTTCTACAAAGAAGAGGATGGAAATTCTTTTATTAACGCTTACAACAAAGTAGTTGGTTCTTTAGATGCTAAAAATTATGTTCTGATTATTAATTTAAGCAATGATCTAAAGCCTTCAAGCCCACCTGTTGCAGACAAATTAACAGATTTAATGAAAAGATACATAGAAGTTCCATTTAAAAGAAGATTTTTACTTACTGAAGGTAATATTATTACATTATCACAATTCAAGAGGTTAGGAAAACTAATTCCTGGATGGGATGAAGGAATTGAATATGCAGATAATATGCAAGAAGTTAAGAGTAAATTAGCATAGTATAAAACAAAATATATATTATTAAAACTTGGGCTGTCTGATATTATTAAAAGAGTATTAGACAGCTTATTCAATTGCCCGTTACAAAACACTTTTTCTTCTTAGCGTGCACAGCTAAATATCCTTGACAAAGGGTCCATTTGTATAATAAGAAAATAAATAATGTATTACTATAGTTATGTATTAGCTAAAATTCAAATAAGATTGCGGTCGCAGTTGACCCTGAGCCTACGGAGATAAGGATTACTTTTGAACCTTTTGTAATTCTACCTTTTTCTAGTGCTCTTTCCAATGCCATGATAGGACTTGTTACCCCGGTATATCCATATTCATTGCCAACATAGGTTAATTTATCATTTGATATTCCCAATTTTTCCAAAGTAGCTTTTGCTGCTGGATTTGTGAATTGTGAAAAAAGAAAATGGTCTACGTCTGTAGGTTGCATACCATTTTCTCTTGCAAGATCTTTTATGAGTTCTACCCAATAATCACTTATGAAATCACTTTCAAATGGAACGAATGTCCATTTTTTATCTTCTTCTGTTACCTTTTCACCTTTTGTTATTTTTGAATATCCAATTTTAGGCATAAGAATATTATCCACTTCACTGGTTTTGGTATAATGAGTGGAATCAATGAATCCTCTTTTAATGTCTTCTTCTACTTTCTCAAGTATTACTGCTGCTGCTGAATCCCCAAAATTCCCATAAGTTACTGGGTCATTAGTATTAACTACAGAGCTAATCAATAAACCACCCACGACTAATGCTCTTTTAAATCTTTTATTAGTTTGTAATATCCTACTTACTTGGTCAAGCGCAGTCAACATACCTATACAGTTGCTGTTGGTATCATATACCATTTTAGCGTTATCTGCTTTTAGGAAATCCGTAAGCTTGATAGCATTTGATGGGGAAGTGTATTCTGGTGTATCTGTTGCGAATACTATTATGTCAACATCTTCAGGTTTGATTTCTGCTTTTGCCAATGCATTAATGCTAGCTTCGTATGCCATAGAAATGACTGTTTCGTCTTTATCATCTGAAAGATATCTGTATTCTCTTTCCAGATGAGTCAGTAGACCTTCTATTTCAACACCTAATTTATTAAAATGAGCTATAAGTTCATTATTACTGACTTTATTTGTTGGATGATATGTCCCGATTCCAATAATATTGATATTTGTATTTTTCATATACATTACTCCTTTTGTGTAAATTCCAATGCAATATAGTAGTGTTTAAGATTTTGCTGTATATATTTCTTCGTCTTTATATTGTTATTGCTTTAATATTCTAATTATTCTAATTAAAAAAATAGCTAATGAAAATGGACCCTTTGTCAAGGATAGAACTAAAAAAGAGGCTTGGCCTAAGTGAAGTGCCCTATAGACTTGCCTCTTTCTATTATTTGTTTTTCTCAAAGTAAATGGCGTTGAGTTCGCCACCCACTAATATAATTATACTACATAGGTATAGCCATATTAATAGTATGATTATACTTGCTAGACTTCCATACATATAAGAAAAGTTACCTATTTTATCAATATAGAATGAAAATATGAATGACATAGCTAACCAACCAATGGTTGAAAGTATAGCACCCGGAACTACTTCTTTGAACGTTATTTTTTTATTTGGTGATGCATTATATAGCAGTATAAAAAAGAAGAACAGTAGTACCATGGCAAAAAGTATTCTAATGAAGTCAATTATTCCTTCTAACCCTGTGGGAAGGTATATATATGAAAATGCTAGGTTAAGTAGCTTATTCCAAAAGATTATTAATAAGAAAGTTATAATTAATACGATTGCAAAAGCTATAGTATATATAAATGACATCAATCTTAAAAAGATATATGAACGAGTCTCTTTTTCTCTATATGCTTTATTAAGGCTTGTTATAATTGCCATTATACCTTTTGATGCAGCCCATATAGTTGCAATAAGTGCAATGGACAATAGTGTATCACTTTGGTTTTTTTCTATATCTGTAGTAATAAATCCTATAACACCAAAAATTTCATCAGGAAAAATATCTTTAAACTGATAAAGGACATCAACATCTGATAGAGATGTATAACTAAGTATCTGCATAAGGAATAGTATAAAAGGAAAAATGGACAACAATATATAGAAAGTTAGTTTTGAAGCCCAAGCTGTAATATCGTCTGATTGTACTCTCTTAAATAAATTAACGAATACAATGGCTTTTTTGAAATTCATGTAAGCTTCCTCCTAATCAAATACTATGGGTGTGGATAATTATAGTAATTTTATTATAATCAAAAATTTTACGTATAGCAAGTGACAATTAAGTTAATTGGTTAATAATTGCAATGTTTTGGTTAATATTGTAGTAGTTCGTTACAATATCATAAAGTAAAATGTAATCATATTTATTCTTAACATTTCAACGGTAAATTAGCCTGTTTAAATTTACTAGGAGACATATCTTTAATATGATGAATAAGTTGCCTATCTGAATTTTGAAGGATGTATTCCTGTATTTTTCTTAAAAACCGTACTAAAGTAATAAGGATTATCAAATCCTACCATTTCAGCTACTTCAAAAACTTTGAAGTTACTGTCTTTTAGAAGTTCTTTGGCAGCTTCAATCCTTACTTCTGTAATTTTTTTAGTTATAGTAATTCCAGTTTCCTTTTTAAATATCTGACTTATATAATTTGGTGTTAAACCTACTTGATCTGATATTAATTTTACAGTTATGTTCTTAGTATATTGATGGTTAATTATATCATTTACCTCATTAACTACATATCTATTTTTTTGATTCAGTTTATTGTTGAAGTATGTAGTTATTGTGGCAAACAAACCTAATATATAATTTTTTAATTCTTCATAAGTATTCAATTTATAGATGGTATTGCATAGTTTGATAGGTTCTTCAACAATATCACTAAGATTTTCTTGTATTTCATATAATGAGCGGGTAGTTATAAAAATAAGCTCTGTAAAGATGTTCTTAGTATATTCTTCAGGAGTATATGAAGAACTTTCAATATGACCAAAAATCTCACAGAGTACATCATTAACCGTTGTCAGATTTCCAATCTTAATACCGCTTAATAGTTTTTCTTCTATGATATGTAATTTGACATATTTTAGTGAATCAGTTCTATAAGTTAAGTCTCTTGAGTTGATCACAGTATTGATTCCAGAATAAAACTTGTATTCAAGGCAAGTTTCAGCAGATTTATATGAATTGGATAGTAATAATATTGAATTTACTTTTTCACCAATACCAATAGAGACTTTGATTTCAATATATTTATTTAGAGCTGTTAATATCTCTTCGCATATATCACTGATGGTAATCATTTGATCATAATTGAAGATGATGATAAACTCATTTTCGTTAATGTTGAAACAGATACTATAGTTGTATGTTGTTAATAATTCATTACATATATTTAATATAGACATTAAAATTAGCTCATAATTCTCTTCAAAATTCTTGGAAAAACTGCCATTAATTTCATCAATAACCATTTTACAGGCAACGAATGGCTTAGAATTTGCAAATGGAATATCTAGAAATTTACATTTGTCATATATGGTTTTCTCATTAGAATATTTTCTGAAAATTATATTACATAGAAACCTGTCTTTAATGGCTGGTATATTGTCATATAATTGTTTTTTTAGTTGTTTGAATTTAACAGCATGTTCTTTTTCATCATTAATAGAAGCAACTACTTTTTCAACAATTTCAATTAATTTTTTTTTCTTTATGGGTTTCAATATGTAACCTTCTGTATTTAATGCTATTGCTTGCTGAGCATAAGAAAAATCTTCAATTCCGCTTACTATGATAATTCGAGTTTTATAATTCTGTATTTTCAGCTTCTGAGCTACTTCTATTCCGGTCAGATGAGGCATTCTGATATCAGTAAATAGGATATCAGGTTTTAGTTCTTCGCATAAAGTAAGAGTTTCAAATCCGTTCTTTGCTACTCCTACTACTTCAATATTATAAGACTCCCAGGAAAGAATGCTTTTTAGACCTTCCCTTACAAGTATTTCATCATCAGCAATTATCATCTTTAACATAATTTTCCTCCTCATAAATCACAAAAGGTAAGGTAATAGTTGCTGTTATTCCTACAGTATCATTTTCTGAAAAGACTATGCCATATGTTTCACCAAAATAATTTTTAATTCTCTGATTGACATTTCTTAGACCATAAGAACTGCAACTGTTAGATGTGTCATTGATTATATTGTTTAACGTATCAATATCAGCACCTATACCATTATCACTAACTTTTATAATTATTTCATTCTTTTCTTTTAGACAGACAATTTCAATAAAACCTGGTTCATCCGTTGGTTCTATACCGTGTATAATGCAGTTTTCAACTAAAGGTTGAAGAGTTAGTTTTACAATAGAACACTCTTTTATTTCTTCATCGCAGTATATAGAATAATCAATTATATCTGGATATCTAATCTTCTGTATGGTTAGATAGCTTTCGGTTTGTATTAATTCATTTTTTAATGGTATTACCGTTTTGCCTTTACTTAAGCTGTATCTAAAGAAATCGGACAATGAAGTCACCATTATACTTATATCCTCGGCTTCATATTTTAATGATAGCCAGTTAACTGCATCGAGAGTATTATATAGAAAATGAGGATTAATCTGAGCTTGAAGAGCTTTGAATTCAGCTTCTTTTTTTTCATTTTCAATTTCTTTTATTTTAGTGATGGAATTACTTATCTTTTTGTTTGCTGCATTATAGTGGTCAATCAGATAACTGAATTCATCATTAAAATGGTAATCATCAATTTCTAAATATAAATTGTCCGTATCAAGAGAAGTCATGGATTCTACAAGTTTTTTTATAGGACTAGATATTCTATTGGCTAATAATAATGCAAAGATAAGACTGATGATCAGTATTATAAGGATAACTATTTTTATGAAATGCTGTGTTTTATATAGATCTATATTCAACTCATTAAGAGGTGTTATCCCGATAATCTTCCAATGAATATTATTGATGGTTTTAGTTGATAAAAGAGTTTTGGTATTTTCATAATCAATAATTTGGGTGTTGAAAGATATACTTTCATTTATTGGCATATATGATGAAAAGAAAGACTTGAAATTAGCATTGACCAATTTATTTTCTGTACTCGCAATAATTCTATTATTTTCATTAAGTACAAATATGGTACTTCCATCAGTAGGTTTAAGATTAATTAACATTCTACTTATTTCATCCATCGGTAATTGAATTGTTATTAAGCTTGAAAAAGATAGATTATAATTTTTTAGACCAAATAATTTACGGACATAATTAACTCCTTGAGGTAAATTTTTGTTTTTACTTCTTGGAAAAAACATTATTCTAGGGCTTGAATCAGGGGCAATGCTTGGATACCATGATGTCATTTGGACTTCTTCCAAATTGAATATATTAGTATGAAATTTATAGTCTCCAAATTGATATACATACAGTTTGGTCTTGGAATTATTAAAAAAGTTTAATGTTGAGGTATATGTATTAAGAACATTTTCAAAAGCAGAAGATTGAGTTATAGGATCCTTGATGACTTTATGTCTAGAGTATAGATAATAATAATGTTTGGATGGTGAATAAGATAATAAATCTAACATTTTATCATCTAGGTATATCTGAGTAACTACTTTATCTATTAAAGTTATCTCTTTTAAGATATTATTTTCTAATAGATTGAAATTCATTTCCAATACATTTTCCGTTTTGTTAGTAAGGCTTTCGGTAGATTTAGTGTATATGATGGAAGAAATTATTGCAGTTGGAATTATGATAATTATTAAGAAAGTTATAATTAGTTGGTTTTTTATTGTGGATATTCTTTTTGATAAAAATCTTTTACAAGATACTAGTATTTTAATCATTAATTATCACCATATTAATAAATTTATATTTAATAACATATATTGAGTAAAATAATTATGTAGATAATAATAATACAACAGAATACATTCTACGTCCATATAAATATCAATATTTTACTAAACATTTCTATTATATTTTATGATATATAATGATTTGAATAAATATTACTTGAAAATAAAAGATTAATATTATAGAATGTGTTTGAAAACAATATGTATGCAAAGGAGAACATAATGAAGATAAAAGTTGTGCTGATTATTATACTAATATGTATTTTAATCGTTGCATGTGATAACCAAAGTACTAATAGCAAGATGGCAGAAACTAATGATTACCATGAAAATACCATAACATTTATGATTAAGGTAATAGATGATAAGACTGTTACACCACTTGAAAAACTGATAAAAGAATATAATCGGACAAGAAGTACTAAAATAATTCTTGAAAAAGTTTCATATGATAAATATCAATACATATTAAATATGAGAATGATGTCCAAGGATAAACCAGATATATTTATGCTTGATGAAGATTGGTTGGAAACTTATAATAGCAAGAATTGGCTTCTAGCTATAAATAAATATCTAGGTGAAAAAGTAAATGAATTATATGATAATGTTATTCTTTTGAGTATGCGTACTTATCGATTAATATATAATAAAGATATTTTTGATGAAGTTGGTTTAGATAGCGATAAACCACCTAGAACATTAGAAGATTTATATAAAGATGCAATTAAAATTAGTGAGATGAAAATTGGTGAAAGTTATGGATTTGCACTTTATTTAAAAGATAGGGAAAGTGGATTTCTAAGTCTTTTAGAAAATGCCAATAAGATGAATGGGCTTTATTATTATGATAAAGAAAATGATAAATATGATTTTAGTATATATAAAGAATGGTTTCAAGTAATGACGAAAATCAACCAACAAAGTGGTATATTGCAATATGCTACTGAACTGAAAAAAGATAATGTTCTAAAACAATTCGATGAGAGTAATATAGGTATGATGATTATATCAAATGAAGACTACTATTGGCTTGATAGTCAAGAAAATAATAATATAGGAATAAGTAATGTGCCTATTTGGAATGAAGCAGATATAAAAGATAATGATATAAGTATACCCGGTATATTAATTGGAGTTAACAGTAAGACGGATTCAGTTGATGAGATAGTTGAATTTTGCAAGCAGTTAACATCAAGAGAGTGGGGAATCTATATGTATGAAAAAGGTTATATTATACCTTCCTACAATATAGATTTAGAAGAGTTGAATGAAATGATAGATATGAACACATCCATAGAATTTTTACCTGATAGAGAAATGTATATTTATGAGAGTAACAAAGATAACAAAGAATATGAACGTCAAAGATTTGATATTTATTTTGACATAATATCGGGTGAAAGACCGATAAAAGATGGATTAGATACCTTAACTGATATAATGAATGAAATTAATGATAGTAATTGATTTTTAAAAGGGTATATTTAATATTATAAAAAGCATCAATTCATTTTGATGCTTTTTTGTAGTTATTTTTATAGAATCATAGTTTTTTGAATTTACATATTTTCAGTAGATTATATAATGAATATACCAAATAAAACAGAGGTGACAATAATGAAAACACTAAAAAAGCACTTTAAATATTATCCACTTTATTTAATGCTTCTACCAGGATTTTTATTAATACTTTGCATGAGATATTTACCTATGGGTGGTATTATGATTGCCTTTAAAAATATAAATTATGCTGATGGTATTTTGAGAAGTCCTTGGTGCGGTTTTGATAATTTCGAGTTTCTATTTAAGACCAAAGATGTTCTAATAGCAACTAGGAATACTCTATTATACAATCTTGCTTTTATAGTTTTAGGTATGATCGTTTCAATTGCTTTTGCTATAGCATTATGTGAAATCCGTAACAGATTTGCAGCTAAAGTATATCAAAGCATCTTTTTCTTTCCTTATTTCTTATCAATGGTTGTTGTAGCATACATGGTATTTGCTTTTTTAGGAATGGAGAATGGACTGTTAAATAAAAATATATTTTCATTATTAAATATTGAAAAAATAAGATTTTATGCAGAGCCTAAGCATTGGCCATTTATCTTGGTATTCGTGAATCTATGGAAAAATGTTGGCTATTCTACAGTAATATATTTGGCGGCTATATTAGGAATAGCTCCAGAATTATATGAAGCTGCAATTATTGACGGTGCAAGCAAATGGCAACAGATAATATATATAACTCTACCATCAATCAAACCTATAATAATAATATTAGCCATAATGGCTATTGGTAGAATATTCTATGCTGACTTTGGTTTGTTTTATAATGTTCCAATGAACTCAGGAGCTCTATTCTCCACTACTCAAGTAATTGATACATATGTCTATCGTGCGATGACAAAATTAGGAGACTTGGGAATGGCTGCTGCAGCTGCGTTATATCAATCTTTTGTTGGGTTTGTATTAGTTATAACAGCTAATTGGATAATAAGAAAAATTGATTCAGATAATGCATTGTTCTAGGGGGGGATCAGAATGAAAAAGAAAGCAGGAATAAATCAAATTTCTAATAAAGCAAATTCTATAATAAATATATTTTTTCTAATATATGCGATTTTGTGTATTGCGCCCTTATTACTTTCATTAGGTGTATCTTTGACTGATGAAAAGGAAGTTATTTTACATGGATTCAATTTTATTCCTAGAAAATTTAGTATAGAAGCTTATAGGTTTTTATTTCAAGATGGATCACATGTTCTCAGGGCTTATGGTGTATCAATATTTGTGACAATCATAGGTACGTTGCTTAGTGTATTGTTAACTGCATTATATGCTTATCCAATATCAAGAAAAGATTTTCCCGCAGCTAAATTTTTCACGTTTTTTATATTTTTCACAATGCTATTTAATGGTGGTTTAGTTGCCAGCTTTTATATTAATACTCAATTATTCCATTTCAAAAATAGACTATTCGCTCTACTATTACCCTTAATGATGAATCCATTTAATGTATTGATTGTAAGGACATTCTATAAGCAGAGTGTACCAAAATCAATAATAGAATCATCGAAGATTGATGGTGCAAGTGAGTTTCGCATTTTTGTTCAAATGGTATTACCTTTATCAAAACCAGCTATAGCTACAATAGCATTATTTGATACTTTATGCTATTGGAATGATTGGTTTTCCAGTTTATTATACATCTCAGATGTTAAATTATATTCATTGCAATATACCATGTACACAGCACTTATGAATATTAAGTATTTACTTAAATTTGGTGAAACATCATCTGATGCATTGAACAGTCTGGGTACAGTACCAACCCAAACAGTGCGATTTGCAATGGTATTGATAGCTATAGGACCTATAATACTTGCTTATCCTTATTTCCAGAAACACTTTGTAAAAGGATTAACTATAGGTGCTTTAAAAGGTTAGAATAATTACTTTGTAATTATTTTTATAAATAAAAGTTAATATTAAAAATATTCTAGGAGGTAGTTTATTTATGAAAAAACTTATTTCAGTAATGCTAATAATAGTTTTAACACTATCATTGGCTGCATGTGGTGTTAAAAAGGAAGTTGAGGAAACAAAAGGGGATAAGGCTGATGTAAAAGAAAATTCTGGGACTATTGATGAAAAAACAGAAGAAAAAGATGAACTGGAACATGTTACTTTGAAATTCACATATCCTGGTTCTCATCAAAAAGATGAAGAAAAAGTTGAAAAAGCCATTAACGAGTATTTAAAAGAAAAAATCAATGTATCTATTGATATTGAACCTATTGAGTGGTCAGCATTTGAAGAAAAAACTAGCTTAATGATGGCAACAGGTGATGATCTTGATATGATTTTTACTGCATCTTGGATGACTTATTATACGGATGTTGCTAAAAAGGCATATGTGCCATTAAATGATTTGATTGATAAATACGCACCTAAAACAAAGGAATTATTGAATCCTGCATTGTTTGAAGGTCCAAAAGTAGATGGGGTTATCTATGGGTTATCAACCAACAAAGAAACAGCAGGAGCTACAGGACTATTTTTTAGGAAAGACTTGGTGGAAAAATATAAGTTTGATATTTCTAAGATAAAATCTATTGATGATTTTGAAGCTGTTCTAGAACCTATGTTAGAAACTATTAAGAAGAATGAACCAGGAATTTATCCTTATTATTCTAATGGATACAATAGTTTGGTAAGTTTTTATCAACCATTATCCATAGGTGGAGGAGATACTCCAGGGTATTATAATCCTGATTCAGGTAAAATTGAATATACACAAGAAAGTAAACCAAAACTAATATTATATGATTTAGCTTATAAATGGGCTAACATGGGATATATCAATGAAGATGCAGTTACTGCAGAGGAATGGATTCCTAATATGTTCTGTACTTGGATGCCATATAAACCTGGTAAAGATGCAGAGATGTCAGCTCAATTAGGTGTAGAACTTGTAGGAGAAGTTATAGGAGCGCCATATACAACTACATGTGAAGTAACGGGTTCCATGATTGCTATTTCAAGAAATAGTAAAAACCCAGAAAGATGTATGATGTTTTTAGAACTATTAAATACTGATAAGAAATTAAATAATTTATTAAATTATGGTATTGAAGATATACATTATGAAAAAGTCAAAGATAATGTGATTAATTTCCCAGAGGGTATAACAGCTTCTTCAAGTACGTACTATCCTTCATCACAATGGATGTTCCAAAATCAATTTTTGAACTATCTAAGAGTGGGGGAAGCAGAGGACAAATGGGAACAATATGATACATTCAATAAGAGTGCAGTAGTAAGTCCACTATTAGGTTTTGCATTTGACGCTACACCTGTAAAATCTGAAATTGCTGCTTGTAAGAATATTCGTGAAGAATTTGAAAAGGCGTTGGTAAGCGGTGTTTTAGATCCAGCTGTTGCTGTTCCAGAATATCTAGAAAAATTAAAAGCTAATGGTTCAGAAAAGATTGTAGCTGAAAAACAAGATCAGATAGATGAATTCAAAGCTAAGAATAAATAATATCTACGTGAAAGTAAATTGAAAAAGTTGGCTTGTAATGGTAACATTAGTTTTGTTACAATGAATCCTTACGAGATTATAACATTATCATGTAAGCTTATTCCATGTAAACACTAACATACGAAAGGAAGATATTAATATTATGAAAGAGTTTCCTTATATGGATACATCATTATCTTTTGATGAAAGAGTCAACGATTTAGTTTCACGTATGTCATTAATTGAAAAGGTCTCTCAGCTGGTGCATAATGCTTCACCTGTAGAAAGACTAGGTATACCTGCCTATAATTGGTGGAATGAGGCACTTCATGGAGTAGCGAGAGCAGGAGTGGCAACGGTTTTTCCACAAGCAATAGCTCTAGGTGCAACTTTTGATGAAGAATTAATCAATAATGTGGCTACTGTTATATCAGATGAAGGAAGAGCGAAATATCATGAATTCCAACGTCAAGGTGACTGTGGTTTATACAAAGGTTTAACTTTTTGGAGTCCCAATATTAATATATTTAGAGATCCACGTTGGGGTCGAGGTCATGAGACATTTGGAGAAGATCCATATCTAACAAGTAGGTTAGGTGTTAACTTCGTTGAAGGGCTACAGGGTAGTGATGATAAATATCTAAAAAGTGTTGCGACACCAAAGCACTATGCTGTTCATAGTGGACCAGAGAAAGACCGCCATAGTTTTGATGCTGAGGTTTCAATAAAGGATATTAGAGAAACGTATTTACCTGCTTTCAAAGCATGTGTTACTGAAGGTAAAGCAGAAGCAATTATGGGAGCATATAATAGAGTTAATGGTGAACCATGTTGTGGAAGTAAATTTCTGCTTCAAGATATTTTACGTGAAGAATGGGGATTCAAAGGACATGTAGTATCAGATTGTGGTGCATTGATGGATTTTCATGCATATCATCATATTACTAAGAATCCTATCCAATCAGCAGCTTTAGCTCTAAATAATGGATGCGAATTAAATTGTGGAGATACATTTGAATATTTAATGCTTGCTCATGATAAAGGTTTAATATCAGAAGAGACTATTGATGCTGCTGTAAAAAGATTACTGGATGTTAGATTCAGACTAGGGATGTTTGAAGGTAATGAAGATATTCCATATTCATCTATCCCTTATGATATAGTTGCTTGTGATAAACATAGAGAGTTAGCTCTAGAAGTAACGAAAAAATCAACAGTTTTATTAAAGAACAAGAATAATATTTTACCAATAGATAAAAATGAAATTAAATCCATAGCTGTAATAGGTCCTAATGCCAATGATAGAAGAGTATTGGTTGGTAACTATAATGGAACACCCATTAGATATGTAACTGTACTTGAAGGGATACAAAATGCAGTCAACGATGATACACGTGTTTATTATGCAGAAGGCTGTAAATTAATTGAACCAGAAGTAAGTATGTGTCAGGAGAGAGATAGTGGATTTTCTGAAGCTATATCCATAGCGAAGATGTCAGATGTAATTATTATGTGTCTTGGATTATCGCCTATAATTGAAGGTGAACAAGGAGATGCAGGTAATTCAGATGCATCAGGAGATAAAATTCATCTGGATCTACCTGGACAACAACAAAAACTTATGGAAGAAGTATATAAGACAGGAAAGCCAATCATTCTGATTCTATTAAATGGAAGTGCGGTTGCTATTAACTGGGCTGATGATAATGTGGATGCAATACTAGAGGGATGGTATCCAGGTGGAGAAGGTGGTAATGCTATAGCCGACATTATTTTTGGTGATGATAGTCCTTCAGGTAAGTTGCCAATAACTTTTTATAGATCACTTGAAGATATACCATCATTTGATGACTATAGTATGAAGAATAGGACATATAGATATTTTGAAAAAGAGCCATTGTATCCTTTTGGATATGGTCTTAGTTACACATCCTTTGAATTCTCTGATTTAGTACTTTCAAAAGATATATTAGAAATGGGAGAAGAATTATTAATCAATGTTGACGTGACTAACATAGGGGAATTATCAGGATATGAAACTGTTCAGTTATATGTTAAAGACTTGGATGCATCAGTAGATATCCCTAGGTATGAGTTAAAAGGATTTAAAAAGGTATTATTGAAGCCGGAAGAAACAGAGACACTTGAATTTACATTGAAACCTAGACAATTAGCTTTAATAGATAATGGTGGAGAATGTAAGATAGAACCAGGCAGTTTTCAAGTATTTGTAGGTGGATGTCAACCAGATGGTAGAAGCATAGAATTAACAAAACAAAAAGTATTAGATGCAACATTTGAGGTTGTAGGTAATGTAACGACCTTAAAATATTAAAGCTTTGATTAACTAATATATGATGAGAGTGAGGGTGCAGGTAAACGTATAAGAGTGGGTTATCAAGCTTAATATAATATAAATAATAGTTATTATTGAAGGAGGAAAATAAAATGGGACTTAAAAAGAGAAGGTTTCTGGTTTTATTCCTTGTTTTTGGCTTGATGCTTACTATTACAAAACCCTGCACTAATTCACTTGCAGCAAATTTTATTACAATATGTTGGGAAGATGAAAAACAGGAAATTGACGGGTTCGGTTTTTCTGGAGCTGATTGGTCACATATACCATATCAATTACAAGAACCTAAAAGAACAGAGGTAATGGATTTATTATTTAATATTGACGGTGGTATCGGGGCTTCAATATGCAGAAGTGAAATACATCCTGAGTATTCACCTACATTAGGAGAATACGATTTTGTGAATATTAAACCTGAACAATTATGGTACATAAAAGAAGCTGAGGCTAGAGGAGTGGATAAACAAATAGCAACTGCTTGGACACCACCAGCATTCATGAAAACTAATAATAGTCAAACACATGGAGGATATTTGCTAGAAGAATATTATGATGATTTTGCGGACCTATTAAGCGAATTCGTAGTACAATTTAAACAGCTTCATGGTATTGATTTTTATGCAGTATCAATGTGTAATGAACCTAATGCTAGTATTTTTCTAGATTGGAATTCATGTTCATGGAAAGGTGAACAAATCAAAACTTTCATTAAAGATTATATGAAACCAGCATTCGTTGCAAAAGGAATAGATGATACCAAGTTCATTATAGCAGAACCATCTTGGTGGTCAGAATCATTGATGGAACCTGCGTTAAATGATCCTGTAACTTGTGATATGATTGATATAGTTGGATCACATCAATATCAACTATCACCTTCTAAGTTCACTACAGCTTTTTCAAAAGGTAAAAAAGTATGGCAAACAGAAGTATGCGATCCAGGACATTTTGATGCTTATATCGGTGAAGGGCTTAGATGGGCTAAAAATATTCATGAATTCATGGTAGATGCAGAAGCAAGTGCATATCTTTATTGGCAGGGAGTAATGAGAGAAGGTAGTGAAGGATTAATTTGTACTAATTCGGATTTTACAGATTATGTTATGACTAAGAGATATTATACTTTTGGACATTACAGCAAGTTTATTAGACCGGGGTATGTACGTATTAACACATCGGATACAGGAATCTCTGATACTTATTTATCAGCGTATAAGAATAAGGAAACAGGAGATTTTGCAATAGTTGCAATAAATGATACAGATAAAATACAGCAATTTGACCTATTAGCTGATGGATTCAGTGCTGATAAGCTAACACCATATATTACAGACGATACTCTAGATATGCAAAAGGGTAGTCAGGTACCTTATAATAATGGCACATATTATATTGCATTACCTCCAAACAGCATAGTAACTTATGTAGGTAAGGAAAATAGTAATACAATATCAAATGTAGAGGTTGTTGAAGATAGTCTAGATGATTGGACTAAGGTTAATTCAAAATCTGACGGTTGGTTCTTGGATTCGTCCAATTCAGAGTATTTTGAAGGAGATTTGTCAAGAGCTTCTAGGAATTCGGGTAAGAATGAAGAATTAGTTTATTATTTTGATGGAAAAGATATTAATTTCTTTGAAGTGAAATTGTTCCAGTATTGGTATTTTGATGCTCTTTCATTCTACGCATCAAAGGATAATATCAATTGGAATGAAATTCCACATAGTTCATATCCTAAGGAATGGCAAGGTAGTAGGTGGTATAAGATGGTGCACATTCCAAGATATATACCAGAAGGGACTAAATATGTAAAGGTAAAATTAACTGATAATAGTACTTGGGAAAAACAGATATCTAAGATTAAATTTATTGTGAGTGAATAAAGATAAATTTGCTGATATCCAATTATTGGAAAGTACAAATAAAAGTCTGTATAATTTCTCAGGGAGAAATTTATACAGACTTTTTATATATCTGCCTTATTGATTATTTAATATTTCCACTACTTTATCTGATAGTTTAATTATCAAAAATTCCTTATGAAAAAAACGGTTATATTCTATGACGGTAATTATATATTTTTCATCATTTATTTTTGAAATCCAATTTTCTGGTGCCTTATTTTTTTTATTTGCAATTTTTCGACTCACAAAATATATATTTGCATTATTTATTACTTTATCTTCATTTAGAAAAATAATATTAAATTCTGGTTCTGTATCACTTGTGAAATTTTTAATTGATCTAACTGACGTCAAAGTATTATCTATTAGATTTTTAAAATCTTTAATCTCATCTTTTTGAATAGTTTTAATTAGTGTATTATTTTTCATTATTTCTATTTTAGTACTTTCACTTAGTTTAAAATATATATTTGCAGTAATGTTTGATGCATCATTATTATCTGCGTAATTGATTAATGAACAAAAAACAATTGATATAACAAGAATAATAATTAGTCTATGTATTATATATATCTTCTTCATGTTCATCTATTGTGGCCTGTAAGGTTCAGCAGCAAGTTCGCATAGTTTTATATTGCTATTGTAATAATTATCTGCCATATCTGATATATAAAGCAAACTATAATCTTTAGAACCGGCAATGCCTTGATATCTAACGCATTTTTCAGCTTGATAGTAATTTCCACTACCGTATAATTCTACCCATTTTGCACCTATCCATTGACATTTATACATAATAAACTGTTGTTTACAAGCTGTTTGAAGTACACCTGCAACAGTTATGGCAAATATTCCTATAGCAGTGAGAGTTCCTGCTGATAATCCAGTAATTGCTGTTATTAATCCAATTGCTGTCGATGCTTCAACCAAATGTGACGATTCTTTAGCTACATCTAAAGTTCCTCGTTCTTTTACTGTAGCTTGTATTCCATAAGGATGATTTATTGATACAACTTTTGCATCGAAAGTTGAAAAACCTTTATCTTGCATGACTTTAGTAAAGGTAGCTGCAGTAAATGGTGAACTTACTGAACGCAGTAAATTATTACTTGTAATTGCTTCAACATTACTTCTTGGAATTAGTGTTCTTTTAGCAGGCATATTATAATTTTTTATACAATTCGATATTTTATAAAATACATTAGTTAAATCTTTTTTGGTTGTATTTTTTATGCTCTCAATTCCTATTTGATTTAGTGGTACTTCATCAGTTGAATAAATCAAATCATCTTTATAGTTATTATAAGCAAATTCAACTACACAATCATTTTTAATAGTAATGCTTAGAATCTCATCATTACTAACATGACTATATACATATGAATTTCCAACTTTTATTATTTCTACGAGTGCATCTTCTTTTGTTGCTTTAATTATTATAGAACTAACATTAGCGTAATTAGTAATATTTTCATTAGCATATACCACTGAATTACTAAGTGTTATACAAATAATTAGCCCAATACATAATATTTTTTTCATTTAAATCCATCTTCTTTCGTTTGTTTTAGATACATAATACAATAAAAACATTTATGTGTCAAATTAAATAATCTATTGAGTAATATCAAAAACAATAAACTAATTGTCGCAAAAAAAACAATTTTTCATTGTAATATATTTATTGTGTTACATCAGTAAAAATTTTATATTGGAACAATATAATTATAATAATTCAGTTATTTGGTTGTATATAGTGACGACATGCTGGTTTAAAGGTGATAGTACAAACGAGGGAATATTAATCGTCTTACTAAATTTAATAAATATATACGATTGGTATTGACATATATATTATAATTAGGTAAACTAACAATATATACACAATAACCGATAGGATTATTCGGTATTTGAAAGGAGAGTTTAATTATGAGTAAAGTATACGAAAATATACTAAAATTAGTAGGTAAAACACCACTAGTGAAAATCAATAAATTAAATGATACACATGCAAATATATTTGGGAAAGTAGAATATTTTAATCCGGGTGGTAGTATAAAAGACAGAATCGGTTTAGCCATGATTGAAGATGGTGAGAAAAAAGGTCTAATAAATAAGGATACAGTTATTTTAGAACCAACAAGTGGAAATACTGGAATCGGCATAGCTATGACTGGTGCTGTAAAAGGGTATCGTGTTATATTAACAATGCCTGATACTATGAGCCAAGAAAGACAAAATCTATTGAAAGCCTATGGAGCTGAATTGGTTTTAACACCAGGTATTAAAGGAATGAAAGGTACTATTGATAAAATAGAAGAATTGAAAGAAAAATACCCTAATCACTTTGTTCCACAACAATTCAATAACATATCTAATCCAGAAATTCATAAAAAAACTACAGCTCTTGAGATAATAAATGATATAGATGGCAAGGTAGATATTTTTATAGCCGGTGTTGGAACAGGAGGAACAATTACAGGTATAGGTGAAATTCTGAAGGATAAGATTGAAGGGGTTAAAATTGTTGCAGTAGAACCAGAGAATTCAGCAATTTTATCAGGTGGAAATCCAGGTCCACATAAATTACAAGGGATAGGAGCGGGATTTGTCCCTAATGTATTGAATAAAGATGTGATAGATGAGATAATAAAAGTTAAAGATGAAGATGCTTTTGCTACAATGAGAAGATTAGCCAGAGAAGAAGGAATGCTTGTAGGTATATCATCATCGGCAGCAGTTTTTGCAGCAATACAGATAGCAGAAAGAGAAGAAAATAAAGATAAAAACATTGTTGTAATATTACCAGACAATGGTGAAAGATACTTATCAATGAACATATTCTAAATAAAGATAAAATATTAATATACAAATAATCTGTTATATTTTGAGGTGTGAAAATGAATATATCCAATAAAACCAGATATGGATTAAGATCAGTAGTATATCTAGGAATAAATTACGAAAAAGAAAATATCTCCATCAAGGAAATATCTGATAAGGAAGGTATATCAAAAAGATACTTGGAACAAATATTTGCTGAACTTAAAAAAGGTGGAATTATTAATAGTACCAAAGGAACAAAAGGAGGCTATTTTTTAACAACGAAGCCTTCTGAAATTACAGTAAGCAGTATTATTAAACTACTTGAAGGTAACTTGAATGTTATTCAAGAAATAGACACTTATAATATAGAAGACTTAGAATATACTATAGTCAATAAAGTATGGAACAAAATGTCTCAGGCATTAATTGATGTAGTTGATTGTATTACTATAGAAGATATAATAAATGACTATAATTCACTTAGCAGAAACATGTTTTATATATAAATAAATTTTTATGTTACAAATGATAAAATAGGAGAATAAAAATGAAATTAGGTACATTGTGTTATATAGAAAAAGACGGTAGGACTCTTATGCTCCATAGGGTAAAAAAAGAAAATGATATCCATGAAGGTAACTGGATTGGTCTAGGTGGAAAAATAGAAAAAGGTGAATCACCAGAAGAATGTATTATTAGGGAAGTTAAAGAAGAAAGTGGTCTTACCATAAAAAATCCTGATCTAAGAGGGATATTGACTTTCCCTGAATTTGGTAAAGATAATTGGTATGTTTTTCTCTATACAGCTACTGAATTCAACGGTGAATTGATTGAATGTAACGAAGGTGACTTACAGTGGATTGATAATGAAGATGTACTAAAACTGAAAATGTCAGAAGGGGATAATCTCTTTTTGAAATGGCTAACAAAATACAAAATGTTTTCAGCTAAATTTACTTATGAAGGTAAAAAATTAATAGATTATGATTTGGTAGTTAATTACTAGATATGAAATTTTTAAATGAATGGAAAAGAATAGAAAATAAAAAAATGCCATTGACAAAACAATATTATATTGATATAATAATAAAAATAATTTAACGTAGAAAAGTGATAAAGTATAAAAGCAGAGAAAAGGAAGAGTACATTATTTTAGAAATATAGAGAGGAGATGCTGGTGAAAATTCTCCATGAAGAGATAATGGAAGGTAGCCTTGGAGCTGTGAACCGAAATCGTAAGAGAGTAGACTTCAACGGAATCCCACCGTTATCAGGGAGCTGATATCAGATAAATAAAAATAATTTGTCTCGTATTAGACTAAGTGGCATAATATGCAAAATAGGTGGTACCACGGAGATAATACCTTCGTCCTTTTAATATAAGGACGAAGGTTTTTTAATTTGTATTAATGAATACCACA